>NZ_JAAEDV010000002.1:0-284510 GCF_013345045.1 Gilliamella sp. ESL0250
AGGGAATGATATCTTATCGGGCGGTAAAGGGAACGACTTTTTATCGGGCGGAGCAGGAAACGATACTTACCTGTTTAATCTGGGCGATGGTCACGACACGATAGATAATCAAGGCGAGTTAAAGAGCATTGGTTTCTGGAATTACAGAAAATCTGATGTTGATAAGATTTGTTTTGGTGATGGGATATCAGCAAAAATGATTGATATTAAAAAATCGGGCACAGATCTTTTATTAAAAATTGGTGACGATTCTATTACGATTAAAAATTGGTTCTCAACTAGGCAGGAAACTAAATTATCTTCCCAAATTGATATTTTCCAATTTGCGGATGGTTCATCGTGGTTAGCAGGTGATATTAATGCTCATATTAACGATGGTATACCACTACCTGTATTTTCATCAAATGCATCTATATCTAATTTTTCATTAATAACGCAGAGTGTAAGTGCTTTTGTTGCATCAGGTGATGATAGTAGTGATGTGGTAACAGGTGAGTTAATGCTGGCTAATCCATTATCACATTTTACCCCTTCAAACAAAGTCTAACCAATTTTTAGATTTTATTATAATTATCAAAAGACAGCTGATAATAGCTGTCTTTTATTTGGAAGTTAAGTTTGTTTTATCGATCTGCATAGTGAAGGATTATTTTGGAAAAATTGATGCAAAAAGAAAAGTATAATGATTTATGGCTAGGATTTACGATTATCGCTCAATTTTATGGAGTAGCAGTAAATATTAAATCATTACAAGAACATTTTTATCTTGATGATGAACATGATATCTCACTCCAGTTTGTTAGGGCTGTCAAAAAAACAGGGTTAAAATGCCGCTATATTGATAAACTAAATCTCAATAATAAAATTTCGACCCCAATTATTGTCCATTTAGAGCAGCAAGGTTATGTCGTTTTATTAGCTGTTAAAGATGGACAATGGTTAATTCAATCTCCCCATAAAAAACAGCCAGAAGTGATAGTTCCACAGGCACAAGAAAAAATTAGCGCATTTTTATTTACCAAACGAATCACATGGGAATCTATTAATCGAGAGTTTAATATCCAATGGTTTTTTCAAGCTTTTATGCGTTATAAAAAACTAATTGGTGAAATTTTATTAGCTTCATTTTTTATCCAAATTTTAGCCTTGGTTACACCGTTATTTTTTCAGGTAGTTGTCGATAAAGTACTCGCTCATCAAAGCTTAACAACATTAGATGTATTAGCTATCGGAATGTTTACCATTGTGATTTTTGATGTAATTTTAGGCGGGCTACGTAATTATCAAATGGCGCATACCTCGCAACGTATTGATGTCATGCTCAGTTCGTTACTATATAAACATTTACTTTCATTACCTTTAAGCTACTTTAAATCCCGTCAAGTTGGTATTACCGTTGCTCGTGTTTATGAGCTAAAAACAGTACGTGAATTCTTAACAGGGAGTGCAATGACGCTTTGCTTAGATATTCTTTTTGCAATTGTTTTTTTTGTAATTATGGCATTTTACAGTATTCCACTGACATTAATTGTTTTAGTTTCATTGATTCCTTACATTTTGTTATCAGCTTTTATTACCCCAGTGTTACGTAGACGCCTTGATGAGCAGTTTCAACAAGGAGCAAAAAATCAAGCATTTTTAGTTGAAAGTATCTCTGGTGTTGAGCAAGTTAAAGCAATGGCAGTTGAACATCATATGACGCGTCGTTGGGATGAACAAATTGCCTATTTTGTGACAAGCTGTTTTAAAACACAAAATTTAGGGAATGTTGCAGGGCAAATATCTCAACTCGTTAATAAAGTAACGAGTGTTGCTATTTTATGGTATGGCGCTAATTTAGTGATTGAAGGCAAGTTGACTGTTGGTGGACTGGTTGCTTTTAATATGTTCGCAGGACAAGCAACAGCCCCTGTATTGCGATTAGTGCAGTTATGGCAAAGTTTTCAGCAGGTTTCGATTTCAGTAAAACGATTGGGTGATATATTAAATGTTCCCGCGGAGCGGCAACAAGAAAATAGCAGTGTTTTGAAGGAAATCAAGGGACATGTCCGTTTTGCTAATATCTCTTTTGCTTATAGACCAGATGCTACGCCTGTTATTCGACAAGTGAATTTATCGGTTAATGTTGGTGAAGTTATCGGTATTGTTGGACGCTCGGGGTCGGGTAAAAGTACATTAACTCGGCTGGTACAGCGGCTTTATACCCCGATAGAGGGGCAAGTTTTTATCGATGGTATTGATATTGCACAAACTGATCCCCAATGGTTACGTAAACAAATCGGAGTGGTATTACAAGAGACGCAGCTTTTTAATGGCTCTATTCGTGACAATATTGCATTGGCGGTTCCTGATGCTCCACTTGAAGCTGTGGTTAATGCTGCAATAATGGCTGGTGCCCATGATTTTATTAGTGAATTTCCATTAGGATATGACACGCCAGTTGGCGAGAATGGGGGGCAATTATCTGGTGGACAGAAGCAACGAATCGGTATTGCTCGAGCATTAATAACAAATCCTAAATTGCTTATTTTTGATGAAGCAACCAGCGCGCTTGATTATGAATCAGAGCAAATTATTCAAGATAATATGGCAAAAATTTGTCATGATAAGACGGTTTTTATTATTGCTCACCGTCTATCAACAGTTAGGCACGCTAATCGTATTATTGTGATGGAAAAAGGTGAAATTGTTGAACAAGGATCTCACCAAATGTTATTAGAGAAAAAAGGGATCTACCATAAACTTTACGATTTACAGAGTGGGAGCCGTTGATGAAACAAAAATACCGCGAGTTTTTGCCTGCTGTATTAGAGGTTCAAGAGACACCACCATCGCCCCTTGGTAGATTGCTGTTATGGGTCATTATTGTGTTATTTGTGATTGTCGTTTGCTGGGCCTCGTTAAGTAAAGTTGATATTGTTGCCACGACTCGAGGAAAATTAGTTGTCAACGAGCTATCAAGACCTGTTAACACTTCGGTCACGGCTGAAATTATTGCAGTATTGGTTAAAGAAGGCGAGCATGTTGAAAAGGGACAGTCTTTAATTAAGTTAAATAGTAAATCATTAGCAGCACAACTAGAAGAGAATATATTACAGCAACAGATTAATCGCTTTCATATTGCAAGATTAGCTTTACTATACGAACACTATCTTAATCGTCCTGCGCCATTGACGCTATCTACTGAGTTACAAACAGAGTCGCCAATACTTGCCAAGCAAATTTCTATGCTGCTCCAAGCTGAAGTTGAAGATGATTATAACGAAAAAGAGGTTTATAAGTTAAACCAACAAATTTTAACAGCTCAGATAGAAAATTATCAAGCTCAAAAAGAGATGGCTGAGAATCTATTACCGATTTATGAAGAGCAACATCGGGCGTTGGATTTGCTCTATAAAAAAAAGATGACAAGTAAAGATAGTTTACTTGAGGTTAAAAAAAAATATTTAGAAGCAAAATTTACTGTAAGCACCGCAGAAGCGAAAGTGAAAGAGATGCAAGCAAGTTATGCTCAAATTGATACACAAGTAAAGTCTCGTGTTTCCGATAAAATTAAAGAAGTTGAACAAGAGAAAATACAAAAACTGAATGAAAATCACATATTATCCGTACAACAAAAACAGTTAGAGGCGCTTATCGCACAGTATGAATTAAAAGCGCCGATTGCAGGGATTGTAGAATCGTTAGTTTATCGAGATGCAGGCGCTGCGGTCGAGGCTCCTCAAGAGCTATTGAAGATTGTTCCTGAAAATGAAAGACTGATAGCAGAAGTTTGGGTGAGTAACCAAGATATCGGTTTTTTAAGAAAAAATCAATTTGTTACGGTAAAAGTTGATACATTTGATTTTACGCGTTATGGTTGGATTGAAGGCAAATTATTAACTATTTCTTCCGATGCTATTGAAGACAAAGACTTAGGGCTTGTATATAAGGCTGTCATTGAATTAAGTAAAAACCACTTAATTATTGATGGTCAACCAGTTAATTTAGAGCCCGGAATGTCCATTTCTGCGGAAATAATAACAGGACAAAGAACGGTATTAAGTTATTTATTAAGCCCAATGATGGAAGCTTTGGATGACGTTGGTAAGCAACGTTAATACATTAATCTTTAGCCGCTCAAACTTAATCTAACAGACACTAACTATTCATCGGAATTCATTTTAGCAAAATGAATGTCCGATGGATAAAAAATTCTCCAATTGTTTTTCCACTACAAGCACTTTTGCCTCTAACCAAGTTTGCTAAGGCTTTTTATCATAACAATACTTACCTGAATGGGCTCTTTCTTTATTATAAAATTTGAGTTATTGCTCAATATTTTAGGGGATAGTTACAGTTACATAATATTTATACATAATTTTTAAAAATATATGAAATTGATATAAAAAAACAATCTTAAATTATGGAGATTTATGAATAAAATAAGTGATTTTGCTTAGTGTATGCAGTTATATTGCTCAATATAGCCATTTTGATAAAGGTAGGCTAATTTAACTACAATCTATGGTAATAATACTGAGTATCCCTGCGGGTGAAAGCTTTCTTGTGAATTTTTTGCCGTTACCGATCTGTATTTTTGTCGGTAGTTGTAGCCAGCAATCTAAAGTGCCGACTAAATTTGCCGGCATTGTTATTTTAAGTACTAGCTTTTTATTAGGTCAACATCAATCCCTAGCCCTTTGGCAATTCCAGATCCATAATCAGGATGCACTTTGTAGAAGTGTTTGAGCTGTCTAATTTGAATGTCTCGATTTACGTTTTTCATTGAGCCAACGATATTATCAATAAGCAGTTGTTTTTGATCGGGATTCATTAAATTAAATAGTGCGCGTGGCTGTGAGTAATAATCCCCATCCACACGATGATCATGCCTATCCATTGTCCCAGCAGGTACATGCATTGGCGGTTCGGCATATTGTGGTTGCTGTTTTGGTGCGCTATCGACGCTATTAGGCTCATAGTTAGGGGCATTATCAGGGGTATAAAAACGCATTGCGCCATCGCGTTGATAATTATGCACAGGGCATGTTGGAGCATTGATCGGCAATTGTTGATAATTAGTACCAATACGATAGCGGTGTGCATCGGCATAAGCAAAAATTCGGCCTTGTAGCATCTTATCTGGTGATAAACCCGTTCCAGGCACCACATTGCTTGGTTCAAAGGCAGATTGTTCAACTTCCGCAAAATAGTTTTCTGGATTACGGTTGAGTTCCATCACGCCAACTTCAATTAATGGATACTGTTTTTGTGACCAAACTTTAGTGACATCAAACGGATTTTCAGGATGGTTATTGGCTTGCTCTTCGGTCATAACTTGTATATAAAGCCGCCATTTTGGATAGTCTCCACGCTCAATGGCTTTGAACAGATCTTCTTGTGCAGAATCTGGATTGGTTCCATCTATTTCCGTTGCTTTTTTAGGATGGATATTTTTGATCCCCTGTTCGGTTCGAAAATGCCATTTAACCCAAGTTCGTATGCCATCTTTATTAATTAAGCTATAGGTATGGCTACCATAACCGTGCATATGACGATAACCATCAGGAATACCACGATCCGAAAATAAAATAGTGACTTGATGAAGTGATTCTGGCGATAAAGACCAAAAATCCCACATCATTTGTGGATCTTTTAAATTAGTTTTGGGATCACGCTTTTGCGTATGAATAAAGTCAGGAAATTTGAGAGGATCACGAATAAAAAATACCGGGGTATTATTGCCTACGATATCCCAATTGCCTTGGTCGGTATAAAACTTGACTGAAAACCCACGGGGATCCCGTGCTGTATCAGATGAGCCTCGCTCTCCTCCTACTAACGAAAAGCGAGCAAAAATTGGAGTTTGTTTACCAACACTGGCAAATAGGCTAGCGTAAGAATATTGGGTGATATCATTGGTGACAGTAAAGGTACCATGCGCGCCAGAACCTTTGGCGTGGACTCGTCGTTCAGGGATATTTTCACGGTTGAAATGAGCAAGTTTTTCGATAAGCTGAAAATCATCTATCAACACAGGACCTTGGGGACCGGCAGTTCGAGAGTTTTGATTATCGGCTATTGGGGCACCGTTATTATTGGTTAGTTCTTTTTTTTCTGACATTGCAACACTCCTTTATATGATATTAAAAAAGCTTTGAGGGATAAATACTCAATTGTTTTTTGAATATTGTGTCCCAGAGACTTTGTTTGGGACTTGTAGAGCGTGATAAAAAAGATCATTTTTAAATGATCTTACCTACTTTAAAAAAATCTATTTTACTTTTCAAGTAGAATATTTTTGATTTGAAGATATTACAAATATTGGTTTGTAAAACATTAAGTTGTTTCAATAAAACCTTTAATAATTACTTCATACCTGTTCAACTAACATAATCTATTAGAAAGGTCGAACTGTTTATACTGCATGTTTTAAATAGTTATCTAAATATTATTGAAAATTTTACACAAAATCGTTTAATCTTTTTCTTGTGCATCTTTAAATACTTGGTATATCACATCTTAGTCAAAGCGCTTATCGCTCTTTTTACTTCAAAACAAATAGGTTTAATGACGGTTTATCCCTATGTGCATAGGGAACAGAACAGCAGGTAAATTGGATTTAATAACATTCGCGGTTTATCCCTATGTGCATAGGGAACAGGATTTCACGCGAATTTTTACCGCGTAGACTTGCGGTTTATCCCTATGTGCATAGGGAACAGACCAATTATAACATTTTGTTTTATAATTAAAATATTTTAGTTTAAATTTATACCAACTTTTTTAATTATTCTTAAAATAACAATCATTTTATAACACATTGTTTTTATTAAATTAATATTAAAAATAAGATAGAGAATATTACGATTTTTTTATTCTACCAATTAATCTTTAAATTTCTTATAGTTATAGCATAGTTAGTGATACAACAAGGTATTTCTTTATTAAAAAAAAAACAATTTTTGTTAAAAATATTCAGGATTCTATACCGTTTCAGTGTGAAATTATTTTAAATTTAATGAGTTAATAAATTTTATTGATAAAGAATAAGGTTGCTTACATTGCTTGTTCAATAAAGGCGTTTAGATCCTTTTTTAGTTGCGATAAGGTTACCTTACTCCTTAAAAAGGTTGTATGAATTAGTGTAGCCGATTCAATGTTAGCTCTTATTTGAGCTGGTGAAGGGAGTACATTTGTTTGGGGATGGATCAATAGTTTTATGGTGTATTATAAATCTGCCAATATAGATGACGGTGAATACTGGCCACAATGGATGGTTGAAGCGTTTAATGCCACATCGCAAGCAAAGCTCGCCGAAATCAAACAACGGTATCATGTAAAATAATAAATTAAAATAAAATAATAAAAGGCGTTTGATATCTGAAGTTTTTATACCAGCATAATTTTTCCGTTTTTATAAAAAGTTGAATGAGTCATACCATATTTACGGCAGAGCTATTTAATTGGAATGCATACTCTGTATCCTTTTAAAATAGATATGATTTGAGAGGATTTTCTATTTTGGGTTCAGTTCATTTTAGAGGGGGATTTATATTTTCAATAAAAAATAAAACAATTTAAGCATAGATGATTTCGGGTAATTGAATATCCCAAGGTTTGTTATCAATATGTTGGACTTTTTGGCAAGCAAATGCAAGACCAATAGGTAAAATTTGTTGGGTTTGATAATCTGCTAGTAATCGGTCATAAAATCCGCCACCCATGCCCATACGATAACCTCGTTGATCAAAAGCAACCAATGGCGTAAAAATAATATCAAATTGGCGATAGGGAAGCACATTTAATACGTTTAATTCTGGTTCTAATATACCAAATTTATTTTTTATAAGTTGAGTTTGGCTAGTATATTTTAAGAAGAGTAAATGTTTGGAGGAAAAAGGGTGAATAATAGGTAAATAGACAGATTTATTTTGTTGCCATAAATAATTAATTATAGGTTGGGTTTCGACTTCGCCATCGAATGATAAAAATATAGCGATATTTTTTGCAGCATTAATCGCTTGGTGACAGACAATTTTTTGATATATAGCTTGTTGTGCAAGCTCACGTTCATCGGGAGATAATTGTCGTCTTTTTTGACGGATAATTTGCCGAATATTCATTATTTTTCGCTGTTGCTGCAAGTTCGGAAGAACACTCCAAGATGTCGTTAGGGTCGTAACCCTTGAACCCAAGGTTCAAGGTGAACATCGTGTTTTAATTTTTAGGTTTCCTTACAAGTAAGGCATACACACCAACTAAAAGTCACTCCGTTCTTAAGTTAAGAATATCGGCTCAGGGGACTAACCCGCATCGCGATCATCTCAGAGATGAATACCATAATACAAAATTTAACGGATGATACAATACCATTTGTATTAAATTTACAATTTAAATAGTTAATTGTTGGGATTTAAGGCAGAATCAAGTAATTGCTGTAGCATTTTAAGCCGATTACCAAACTCATTGCTTTTTTCTTTTTCTTTGGTTAATTCATAAGAAATGTTTAGCGCGGCAGTCATAATAAGTTGATCGCTACCAACTTGTGGAGACTTTTCTCGTAAATTCGTTAAGCGCGCATCTAGATCCTTTGCAGCACAATTAAGTGCGTCGACTTCATCAACCGGACAATTAAATTTTAATGTTCGTCCAAAAATTTGAATAGTGACAGCTTGAGTTTCCATATTTAACCTATTGATTCATAAAATTATTAATTTTATCGATAATGTGCTTTTGGTCTAATCCCATCTCTTGTCTAATTTCGCTTTGCGCTCCTTGAGAAATAAACTTATCAGGGAGTCCAATATTTAAAATATCACATTTTATTTTTTTCGATAATAAATATTCACCGACACCGCTACCAGCGCCGCCTTTAATACTATTTTCTTCAATGGTGACAAGTATATTATGAGTTTGACTAATGTGCAAAAGGACTTTTTCATCTAATGGTTTAACAAAACGCATATCAATGACTGTAGCATTGATTTGCTCCGCTGCTTGTAATACTTCGGTAAGTAAAGTGCCAAAATTGAGTAAAGCGATATTCTCACCTTGTCGACATAATTTAGATTGCCCTAAAGGAATTGGGGTTAACGATGTTAATTGTGTACCAATACCTTCACCACGAGGATAGCGCACTGCCGCAGGACCATTATGTAAATAGCCTGTGTAGAGCATTTGCCGGCATTCATTTTCATTACTCGGTGTCATAATGACCATATTAGGTACGCAGCGTAGATAACTTAAGTCAAATGCACCTTGGTGAGTTTCGCCGTCGGCGCCAACGATGCCAGCACGATCGATGGCAAATAATACGGGTAGGTTTTGAATGGCAACATCATGAATAACTTGATCGTAAGCGCGTTGCAAAAAAGTTGAGTAAATGGCGACAACGGGCTTTAAGTCACTAATTGCAAATCCAGCGGCTAGGGTAACAGCATGTTGTTCGGCTATTGCAACATCAAAAAATTGGTCGGGATAACAATTGGCAAATTTTGTCATGCCCGAACCTTCACTCATTGCGGGTGTTATTGCCATTAAACGTTTATCATTTTGCGCCATTTCGCATAGCCAATCGCCAAAAACTTGCGAATATGTTGGGATTGCTTTTGTGGCGATAGGTAATATGCCTTCATTAGGATTAAATTTGGGTACGCCGTGCCATAAAGTTGGATCTTTTTCAGCTGGCGCATAACCTTTGCCTTTTTGTGTAATCACATGCAGCAGTTGTGGGCCTTTTAGTTGGCGAACTTTTTGTAAAGTTGTCACTAGACCATCAACATCATGCCCGTCAACAGGACCTATATAATTAAAACCTAATTCTTCAAATAAGACGGCTGGTGTGATTAATCCTTTTAAGTGTTCTTCCGTCTTTTTAATCAGTTCTTTTAATGGCGGAATATTCGCTAATACACGTTTGCCACTTTCCCGAAAAGAGGTATAGGCTCTACTTGATAAGATTTGAGTAAGATGTTGGTTTAGTGCGCCGGTATTTGCTGAAATCGACATGTCATTGTCGTTAACAATCACTAGCATATCAGGCTTAACATGACCAGCATGATTCATCGCTTCAAATGCCATACCTGCTGTTAAAGCGCCATCGCCAATGATGGCAGCCACTTTTTTACCCGATTGTTTTTTTTGTTCGCTAATTGCAATTCCAAGCGCCGCACTAATCGAGGTCGAAGAATGTCCTGTGGTTAGTACATCATATTCGCTCTCATTACGATGAGGAAATGGATGAAGTCCGCCTTTTTGGCGTATAGTAAGCATTTGGTCTCGGCGACCAGTCAAAATTTTGTGAGGATAAGCTTGATGACCAACATCCCAAATAATTTTATCAAAAGGTGTTTGATAGACGTAATGTAAGGCTGTGGTTAATTCAACCACACCTAGCCCCGATGCTAAATGACCACTCGATTGACTAACACATGCTAGTAAATATTGCCTAAGCTCACGACAAATTGCCGATAACTGTGACTGAGGAAAATGTCTTAGATCCTTGGGCGAGTTTATTTGTTTTAACAATGGGTAATTATCTAAATTCATTATGTAATGCTATATTTTAGTTAGTTGTTAACTATTGCGATTAATAATAAAACCAGCAAGATTCTGTAGTGGTTGGGTATTATAAGGTATTTGCTTTAGACTATCGATAGCTTGCTGATAAAGTTGCTCAGTGAGTTTTATTGCGTTATCTAGTCCAATTAATGCTGGGTATGTGCTTTTTTCATGGGCAAGATCTGAACCTTGTGGTTTTCCCATAATAGATTGTTCGCCAATGACATCTAAAATATCATCTTGAATTTGAAACGCCAGTCCAATTGCCTCGGCATAGTGATCGAGCATTAGGTAGTATGGTTTAGCGATTTCACTGCAAGCAAAAGCACCTAAACGAATAGACGCTTTGATTAAAGCACCAGTTTTATAACAATGGATTTTTTGCAAATGTTCAAGGTTAATTGACTGATGTGTGGCTTGTAAATCGAGCGATTGACCAAGGCACATACCAGTTACACCACTGGCATGGGCAAGCTCAGCTATCATCTTAATTTTAGCCTCGGCATCAATTAACTCACTGTTTGCCAATAATGAAAAGGCTAAACTTTGCAAAGCATCGCCGGCAAGTATGGCTTGGGCTTCACCAAATTGGATATGGCAAGTTGGTTTGCCTCGGCGTAAATCGTCATTATCCATGGCAGGTAGGTCATCATGAATCAATGAATAAGTATGAATTAATTCAATGGCGGCAGCGGCTTCATCTAATTTAGAAAGTGGGCAGTTGAACATTTGACCCGTTAAATAAACTAAAATAGGTCGAATCCGTTTGCCTCCAGCCAACAAGCTGTAACGCATTGCTTGTTGAAGTTTAGACGGCTCAATTTGCGAAATACAGGTAGTTAAAAACGAGTCAATTCGTTCTTGTAATGGTTTTAAACTATTCATTATCATCATTTGAAAATTCTGACAGTTCGGCATCACTATTTTCAGATAATAAAATCTGAATACGTTGCTCGGCTTGCTGTAACTGTTTTTGTCCTGCTTTTGCTAATTTAATTCCTTTTTCGAACTCATTAAGCGCTTCATCCAATGGTAGATCACCGTTTTCTAGTTGAGATACAATCGTTTCGAGTTGCTTAAGTGTTTCTTCGAAACTCGGTTCTTTGTTTTGTTTTTTTGCCATATTCAGTTCCTCTTTACGGTTGATGAGTATACACTTATTTCAAACAATCGTGAATCAAGGCTTTTGCTTATTTATAACACCATAAGCGATGTTAATGTGTGTTACCCTTTGATTTAGCGATTAGTTAATTTGTGGATTGACTCTCATCTGCGTTATTCGATTCTTCCATCGCTAATAAAGTAATATCTGGGTTAATCGGTTTTTTAACTTCAATACCCATTTCACGAAATCGTTCAATTTGTCCAATTACATTGCCACGACCTTTAGATAATTTATTCATGGAATTTTGATAGGTTTGTTGAGCTTTGTCTAAACAACTACCTAGGTTTTCCATATCTTCAATAAAGCCGCGCATTTTGTCATACAGTTTACTTGCTCTATCCGCAATCAACTCGGCATTACGATTCTGATATTCAAATCGCCATAAATTATGAATTGTCCGTAACGCAACTAGCAATGTGGTTGGGCTGACTATCATAATATTACTTTTCAAGGCATCATTGATTAATGCGGGGTCATTATCAATTGCGCTTAAAAATGCAGGTTCGACAGGAATAAACATTAAAATATAATCTAATGAGTTAATACCAATGAGTTTATGATAATCTTTTTGGCTAAGTTGTTTTAAATGGTTACGGACAGCCGCTAAATGTTCGGCCATCGCTTTGGCTTTAATCGTTTCATCATCACTATTAAAATGGCGCTCATAGGCAACTAAAGTTACTTTTGAATCAATAACGACATCCCCCCCTTGCGGTAAGTGAACAATGACATCGGGTTGTAATCGCTGATGACTTTCGTTTGTTAAATTGACCTGGGTTTCGTATTCATAACCTGAACGTAATCCTGAATTTTCTAGTATTTGGCTTAGAATAAATTCACCCCAGTTCCCTTGGGTTTTGTTATTGCCTTTTAGCGCATTTGTTAGGTTGGTTGCTTCTTTGCTCATTTGCTCATTGAGCTGTTGCAAGTTACGAATTTCATGCGTGAGTGTGTGGCGTTCTTTGGCTTCTTGACCAAAACTATCCTGTACTTGTTTTTTGAAACCTTCTAGCTGCTCTTTGAGCGGCGAAAGTAAAAAATCAAGACTTTGTTTATTTTGTTGCTCAATTTTTTTGCCACTTTGTTCAAAAATACGATTGGCTAGGTTTTCAAATTGGGTTGTGAGCCGTTGTTCACTTTGTTCTAGTATGTTTTGTTTTTCTTGTGTTGCACTTAATGTTTCTTCTAAACGTGTTTTGAGTTCACTAATTTTAACGTTTTGCGCTAGATTCTGCTGACGATACTGGTCTAATTCATGTTCTAACTGTTTTACTTGGATTATTAAAGTTTGATTTTCTTCCTTTTTTTGAATTAATTGCAGATCAAACAGTTGCTGTAAATTATTAATTGTCAGTTGAGATTTTATCGCTAACACTAATAAAATGACAGCGACGATACCCATCATAATGGCAATCCATGCCGTTGATCCTAAAGCATTGAACATAATTAAGCCCTTTCAAAAGTAAATGACATCACGTCATCCAAACTATCGCAGCTTAAGGCAAGCATAATTAAACGATCTAACCCTATAGCAACCCCCGCACAGTCTGGAAGACCCGCTTCCATGGCGGCGAGTAACTCAATGTCAATATTTTGTGCAGGTAAGTTTTGATTTGTGCGATCTAAATTATTTTGCTCAAAACGCATTCGTTGTTCATGTGGATTAGTCAGTTCTTTAAAACCATTCGCAAGCTCAACGCCTTTGTAATAGAACTCAAAACGGCTCGCTACCCGATGATCTTCTGGACTAATAGCTGCTAATGCGGCTTGTGATGCCGGAAAGTTAAATACGGCAATGGGCTTATCTTGACCAATATACCGTTCAATTCCAAAAGTGAACAAGCATTGTAGCAATCCGTCTTTATCATAATTGTCTGTGTTAAGCCCAATATCAAGTTGGTTTGCGGCATTGACTAAGGTTGCGTGATCGGCTTGTAAAGGGTCAATATTAAGATGGCGTTGAAATGCTTTTTGATAAGAAATCCGTTCAGCTGGTTCACAGTCTAAAACAGTTTGTAATAAGTCATCGACTTCGTTGATCATTTGCATCATATCAAATTGGATGCGATACCATTCGAGCATGGTGAATTCAGGGTTATGATAACGACTAACTTCTTCATGATTACGAAAACATTTACATATTTGATAAATAGGACCACTGCCAGCAGCTAGTAAGCGCTTCATATGATATTCAGGGCTGGTAATTAATGACATTTGTTGCCCTTGTTGTTCTTCGTGCTCCCCTGGTTTTAAGAATTTAGTGTGAAAAGAACTTAAATGCACGTCTGTTACTGCATATTGGCTTAAGGTTGGTGTTTCAACCTCTAAAATACAGCGATCAGCAAAAAATTGACGTACTTGAGAAATAATTTTTGCGCGCTTAAGTAAATTATTGATAGATGCAGAAGGTTGCCAAGTCATAAAAATATCCGTGGGTTTTGATCAGTTACTAAAAAGAAGAGAAGTAGGGCAAAAGCCCTATTCCTTATTGTTGGCGTTCATTTTGCCATAATGAGAATAAATTGTCGTATTTTTCTTGTTGCTGCCAAATATGACGATGTAAAGCAGAAAGAATAATCGGATCTTCTAAAATCGCTAACTGCTTTTCTTTACTCATTTTTTCTAAATCTATGTGTTGATACTGTGCGATAAGTTCATCACGTTTTTGTTGGTTTTTATTATTCACTTGATGGCGTGACGTCGATAATGCACAAGCGAGCGCATTATAGATAGGATCGACTAATGCCATAACAAAGCCATGTTCAATAAATGCAGCTTCTGTTTTAGCTAAATATTCACCCGTAAGCGTAACTGCTTTCGCTGGGTGAGTTTCTCCTGGGGTTAGAAATAGTCCTGCTTTTTGGGCTTTCATACCAATGCTCGAAAGTCCCGAAACTCTAATGACTAAAGGCGAAATAGTTAAAGGTATTAATATAGCTATATACCAATAAGTAAATTGTGGGTTTAGCCAGATAATTACGCCTAACCACACAATTCCTAATACCGATAGTGGCCAACAAAAATAAAAGGATTCTCCCCATGTTAACGCATCGTCACTTCGTGACGGAGACTTCCATTGAATTTTGCTACCCATCCATGCTTTAAGTACAAATTTACTATGAAAGATCATACGTATTGGAGCTAAGATCATTGACCAAATCATTTCAATAAAGATTGATAGGGTTAATTTAAATATACCGCCAACATCTTTTGCACCTGTTCTAGCTATAATAATGCCATAGCTGAAGAATTTAGGTGCAAATAGTAAAACCATCGTAGTTGAGAGTAGCTGTATGGCCAATTGCTCATCCCACCTTGGCCAAGTTGGATAAAATTGGTTAGGTTGGAAAAAATATTGAGGTTCAGAAATATTAAACACCAATAATAATAGTGTTGAGAATATTAAAAACACTAACCACAATAATGACGAAATATAAGCCATGCCACTGGTTGCAAACATGATGCGATGGGTCAATTTAATACCGCTTTTGAAGATTAATCTTAAATTAATTAAGTTGCCCATACACCAGCGATTATCGCGTTTTAGATCTTCAATCATATTACCGGGTAGCTCTTCATAACTCCCGTTCATATTATAGGCAATCCAAACGCCATAGCCAGCACGACGCATAAGTGTTGCTTCGACGAGGTCATGCGATAAGATATGAATTGGCCCTTTACGTTTTTGAAGTGGCGATAATATGCAATGCTCAATAAATGGTTTTAAGCGAATCATGGCATTGTGTCCCCAATATTGTGCTTCGCTTAATTGCCAAAAGTGGGTGCCCGAGCAAAAGATATCACTGTAAATTTGATTAGCAAATTGTTGAATACGTCCGTAAAGCGTAGTCATTCTGACTGATTTTGGAGGAGATTGTAAAATGCCAGCTTTTGGGGTCATTTCCATCATGGCGATCATTTTTAAAATACAGTCACCAGTCATAATGCTGTCGGCATCAAGGATCATCATGTATTCGTATTGATTGCCCCAACGACGGCAAAAATCGTCAATGTTACCGCTTTTACGTTTTACTCGACGTTTGCGGTGGCGATAAAAAATATTGCAGCCATTATTTTGTTTTACTGCATTAAATTCAGCCCAAGCTTTAAGTTCATTAACATATAGATCGGGATCGTTAGTATCACTTAAGATAAAAAAATCACAGCAAGCTGCATGACCTGTTTCAACTAAGGATTGATAAGTTGCTTGTAACCCAGCAAATACACGAGCGACATCTTCATTACAAATTGGCATAACAAGTGCAGTTCGATGTTTAATGTCAATATGTGATGCTGGATCATTAGGAATAGCAATAGTATAACGGTCTTTACCCATCACTGCTAATATTAGCCCCATGATGCTGGTCCAAAAACCAATTGAGATCCAACAAAACAAAATGGCGAACAAAGTAATAATCGCACCTTGAACAATATAAGGTATTATACTGTAAATGGCTAATTCGGGGTTGATATCCCAATTAGCCATAAAATTAATTTTTTGCCAACTTTGATAAGGCAGTAAAGACGATAGGTAAGTCGTTCCGTAATATGTTTGCACAGCAATGAGCGCAAACATAATAAAGCGACGAATAATGGCAAGGATATTAATGCCATGTTTTGACTTGGCAGTAAAGCGTTGATTCCATATTTGAGGTTGAATTGAAACGCGATCAACTTTAGGATAACTCGGCTGTTGCCTTCGGTCATCAATAAAAGAAGATGTATCACCAACTTGATTTAAACGATATTTTAAAAACTCTACATCGTCAGGTGGCATTGCATTGTTTTCACATTTCTGACGCCAAACTTCAGCGTCAGAAAGATGGGCAAAGTAATCTTTTTTCATATTTTTATCATAATAATATAACAATTATTGTGCGGGATATTGCCCACTCCAAGTTTCGGAAATCACTTCATTAGTTGCTTGCGAAGCGAGTTGTATGCGAATATCAGTTGCTCTTTTACTGTCTTCAACATTGAATCGGACAATTACTCGCCAACCTTTAATTACTGGATTGTATTGCGTGTCACAACTTACGATAGAACCATTAGTAATACTTGAAATCACATTGACGGGCTCATTTTCTGATAATCCTGAACCAGCAAAGTCAATCACATATGCATTAGAACCATCAAGTTTACGAATTAAATTAGCTTGTTTTATATCACCTAATGATAAGCGTGTGCTAACTGCTCTTGCAACATTATTAGGATAACGTTGCTTTTCGTTTAGCGAATAATGTAATCGATATTTGATATCAAGTGCATCTCCCGCTTTGTATTGTTTTTCGGGTACCCAAAATGTGACGATATTATCGTTAGTTTCATCTGCTGTTGGAATTTCAACTAATTCAACTCGACCTTTGTGCCACTCATTTAGCACTTCGACCCAAACACTTGGGCGTTTTTCATAGTGATCGTCAAGATCTTGATAATCATCAAAACCTTTATCACGCTGAATTAAACCGAACGCTTTTGGGTTTTCTAAGCTATAAGATGAAAACGATAAACGCTTAGGGTTATTTAATGGGCGCCAGATCCACTCGTTATTATTCGCTAAAATCGACAGACCATTAGAATCATGCATTGCGGGTCGGTAATTTAGCAATGGTGATGGTTGATTAGGTCCAAATAAAAACATACTGGTTAATGGCGCTATGCCTAATTTTTTTACAGAATTGCGGAAAAAGATTTTCGCTTGTACTGTGATGGTGGTATCAACACTTGGTACTAGTGTAATTTTATAAGCACCAGTTACACTTGGTGAATCGAGTAATGCATAGATAACTAAATGCTTTTGGTTTGGTTCAGGCCTTTCAATCCAATACTCTTTAAAACGTGGAAACTCTTCACCCGACATTTCTCCAGTATCAATAGCAAGCCCTCTAGCTGAAAGACCATATCGCTGATCTTTACCTACTGCGCGAAAATAACTTCCACCAAGTGCTGAAAATATTTCGTCGTCGGTTTTTGTTGGCGTATTAATTGGATAATGGACTTTAAAGCCAGCAAAACCTAAAGCTTTAGTGTCTAGTTTATCAAGATTAATTTGGTTTAAATCAAAATAACTAGGATCATATTGGATTGGGTTAACTTGATTATCAGCAATTTCATTGATTTTTATTGGAACGTCAAAGTACATTCCTTCATGATAAAACTCAAGTTTGAAACGGCTTTTTCGATCACCCCAATAGGCCTTTTGATGATTAAAGAGAATTTTTTGATAATCAGCAAATTGTAAAGACGCTAATTCATTTGGTATATTTTTAGATGGCTGAACATAAGCTTTTTTGGATGATTTTTCGGCTTTTGCAACCACATCATCAAACGAAAAAGCCCACGAAGAAAAGCTAATGCAAGAAACGCAAGCCATGCAAAGCACCTTGCTAATTAGTGTTTGACTAAAAGGATTATTGGGTAAAAAATTGTACATAAAGGCTCGCATTATTATCTAAAAATATTGAAGTAGTTGATAATATTATCTTTTGGGGCACTTAAGCATTTTTCGACATAATCTACTTTCATTTCTTGAAGGATGCTCGGATTTTCATCGATCAGGAAGTGAGAATAGTTATCTTTAGCAATCTTTGCTTTTAAGGATAATATATCTTGTTCAGACATTCTAAATTGTGGTTGAAAATATTGGGTTATTTTAGCGGTATCTTTTGTATAAATTGCAGCAACAAAATCGGCCGAATCCTGACAATAATTTTTAATATTGGTGTCAGTTGCTTTTATTTTGCTTAATTCAATATCATGTTCAGCTTGGCTCTCTTCAACTACTTTTTTGAGTTGCATACTATACTTTAATTTATAATTTTCGTTCAGATAAAAACTCAACACACATGATGACTGGTTACTATCACCTCTGCAATTTAAAATGCCATGTTTGGTAACATAGTTGTCGAAGTTTTTATCACCAACAATCTGAATTAATTGATTTTTAGCATCAACGACATAAGGATCGTTGGTTTCAGTTTGTTGTTTTAATAGAGATAGCTGATCAGCTTGTGAAATCGTTTCTTTATTTTTTGTTGGTGAAACTTTTTGGGCACAACTTGCGACAAGAATAGAGACAATGGCGCATATAAGGATGTTACTTACTTTCATTTATCAAATTCCATGAATATATTCTTGAGTATAATTACAAAGTGAGCAAATTTGCTACTCATTTAATCCTGTTATTAGTAACAACCGTTACTGATAACGATTATTATTGTAGCGCAAAATTATATACTCTTATTGTTTTAAAAACACTAGCAGATTAAATTAAATTTAGAAAAAACGTGCTATATGGCGATATGGCCATTTTTTCTAATATTTGCATATTTTTTTATTATCGACTGTAAACTCAGATTCATGAACAACAGAAGGTTTAAATTTACCTTTTGATTTGAAAAAAGCGATAAGTTGCTCGGCATTCATATCAAATTGAGAACAAGTATGAAACTTTGCATTTGTGCCAAACTTGTCTTTGATGGCATTAAGTAAGGAAGATTCTGTGTAGTTATTCCCATCCATCATATGCAAAACTTTATGTCCGTGAATTGACATTATAGCCCCCCAAGTTATTGTTCATTTAAGTCATGAAACTCAACGTTTCGAGCAGTGAAAGATAGCAGATATTACTAGTAAAAAAAAGAGGTTAAATATTAAAAATATCATAAATTTCTTTCGCTGATTTCCCCTGATGCATATCAGGGGAAAAGCAAGAGCGACGGCGGGAAAATATTGAATAAAGTATAACGTTAATTTTATTCTTTATTCATGGATAATTTGGCAATGATTGCTTGATTTTCGCTTTTAACTTGGTGAATAACAACCGAGATAGGGTCGGCCAGTTTATAGCAAGCTTCATCTTTAATTTTGATGATGCCTTCATCGGGCAATGGAATAATTTCTTCCTTGACAGGGTGAATCATAGAAAGAGGTATAAAAGCAAACGCACCGATATCGCATAAACGAATTCGAGCGCCACCACGATTAATATCAATAATTTCAGCTGAGTAATTTTCGCCGATTTTATCTGATAAATATTGAGCATAAAGGTTTTCAGCCATATCGCGTTCAGCAAAGCGTAATATTTTGCGTCTTTCATTCATGCTTTTTAATTGCTCTTTATCTGGCGGGGTTAATTCTTGTGAACGGATATACGCTTTGATTAATCGATGATTGACCATATCGCCGTATTTACGTATTGGTGAGGTCCATGTTGCATAGGCTTCAAATCCTAAACCAAAATGCGGTTGAGGCTCAGTTGAAAAATCTGCAGGACTTTGGAACTTGCGGAGCTTTGTGGTCAAAAATGGATTATTGTCGATTATACGCCGTAACTTTACATATCCATCGAAAGATAAGAGTGATTCTTTATTAAACTCTGTAATCCCGTTATCATTTAAAAAATTTACCACTTGTTCAATATATTTATTATCAAAGCCCGAATGAATATTAAAAATCCCAAAGCCAATTTTATGTTGTAATTGTAATGTTAAAGCTTGGTTGGCAAGAACCATGACTTCTTCAACAATATGATTAGCAATCCGACGAGTTTCTTTAATTATGGATTGAACTTGGCGGTTTTCATTAAGTTCAAAACGATAATCACCCTTATCTTTAAATACTAGTGCATGGGTTTGTCGCCAGATTATGCGGATTTTGGCTAAGTCAGCTAACCAATTAAGTTGCTGTTTTATACTAAAATCATTAGTTGCTAATTCGTCATTATTTTCTAAAAAATTAGAGACATTGTTATAAGCTAGTTTAGCCTTTGATTCAATCCAAGCTGGAATAAAAGTAATCTCATCGGTAATAATATTGCCCGCTTCATCAATATTCATTTTACAGATCATTGCAGGGCGTTTTTGATTCGCTTTTAATGAGCATAGCTCATTGGCAAGATCTTTGGGAAGCATAGGGATATTAAAATCTGGTAGATAAGTTGTGAAATTTCTAATTTTAGCAATATTATCTAGTTCGCTATTTTGTAATACATAAGCGGTGGGGTCAGCAATGGCAACCATCAGTTGATAATGCCCCAGTTCATTTTTAGAAACCGCAATGGCATCATCCATATCTTCAGTATCTTCACTATCGATGGTAAAAAAGTGAACATTAGTTAAATCTTGACGGTTATCAAGTTCAGTCTCGCTAATTGTCAATGTTTCGGTTTGTGGGGCGTGCGTTTCTAAATCGTAACGGGCTAACGTTTTTAGCCAAAGTTGATAAGGTGAACCGCTTTCTGCAACAAAACGAATAACTTCAGCAAGGAAATGGTTATTTTCTTCTTGCAAAGGATGAGAAATAAGTGTTGCAACCACCCAATCTCCTTCTTTTAGTTTTTCGTTAACTTGATTGTTTATTTTACAGCGAATGGCAAAATTAGTCGGCATATTTTCAGGGTATATCACCATCGCACGATCTTGAAAACCAATTTTGCCGATAAATTGTTGCAATGCACCTTCAATTAATGATTCGGGTTCGAAAGACTCTTTATCGTTATGACTTATTACTGTTCCTGAAACTTTATCGCCATTACAGACTGTTTTCATCTTAGCGACAGGGATGAAATAACTTTTTTTATTATCTACATCTAAAAAACCAAATCCTTTTTCATGAGCTCTAACAATACCTTCAACGCGAGGCGTTTGTTCATGGAGTGCTTGTTTTAATTGTGCAAGTAGAGGGTTATTTTGAAACATATGGCTTAACACTAGTTAAAAAGTTAGTGTTAAATTCTATCATATTTATGTCAATTGTGGTTATTGAATTAATCGGTGATGACGTTGAAAATAGACGTATAATAATGCCACTTAAAATTATTGGTCGAATTAAAGTATGAAATTAAATTATAAATTGCAGGGTGACGGACAGCCGATTGTATTTTTGCATGGCGTATTTGGTAGTTTAGATAATTTAAATATGCTTGCAAAAGATTTTGCAAAGCATTATCAAACGGTTCAAGTTGATTTGCGTAACCATGGGCATTCACCATGGTCTGATAAGATGAACTATCAAGTCATGGCCGAAGATGTAGCTGAACTTTGTTATGATTTACAACTAAAAAATATCATATTAATTGGTCACTCAATGGGGGGAAAGGTTGCTTTACAATTGTCACAGATGCTATCAGATACTATCCAAAAAATGGTTGCTATTGATATTGCTCCCATAAAATATCACCGCTCAGGCAATGCCACTATTTTGAGAGTATTAATGTATTGCCTGACTAATCAAATTACCGATAAAAAACAGATCACCAATTTAATGGAACAAGCCGGTATTAATGCACCAACCATTCTTTTTTTATTAAAATCGTTTAAAAACGAAAAGTGGTTATTTAACATTCAAGCGATTAATTCGCAATATGGTCATATTTGTGATTGGGAAAATATTTCACCTTGCTTAAAACCAATATTATTTATTCGTGGTGGCAACTCGTCTTATATTACTAATGACGCATATGATGCTATTTTTGCACAATTTCCGAATGCAAAAATCGAAGTGGTTGAAGGAGCAGGGCACAATGTTCATGCTGAAAAAACGCAGCAAGTTTTGCAATTATTACATCACTGGTTAAATAGCTAAATAATATTTAATCAGTAAATATTAAAATTAATTACAAAAAAGGCGTTGCTGCTTAGCGACTTGGTTGTTGGAGGCATTAACTGTTATAACTACCATTTTACACTGGGCATTATATGTTTTATTAGTGATCTTATAGTGCCAACCAGAAGGGATAATTTCATTTGGGGTATAAGGATAGCTATCAAGTAGTTGAAAAGCAATTTTATTGGCGCGTAAATAGTTTGCAAAGTAACGGTGTTTATTGAACAACGCTTGTTGGTAGTTAATCAAACCCAGCATAATAATTGAAAATAGTAGCGTTGCTATTATAACTTCAATCAAACTAAAGCCAGCTATATCTTTATTATTCACAATAAATAGCCTTTTTTTCTGGGCAATAATCGAGCCAATGACCTTTTTCAACGATTAATCTGTTATTATCAAAATGTGCAAGTGTATATAAATAAATATCTTCATCTTTGGATTCGCCACGGACTAATACATATTCATCGATTTTTAATAAAGACTGTTTTATGCAGGCTTTTAGTTGATAAGTTGGCTCGGTCATACAATGCCAATGGGTCTTAGGTGCTTGCCAATTTTGGCTAATTGCCCACGTTAACGATGAGCTTGCCTGATTAAATCGCTGATAGTATTGGCATTCCATTAATATCGCTTTCTGCCATGAGGCAATAAGCAAATTAAAGCTGATTAATATAACCAAACCCACACCCATTAAAATAATCACCATTAAAATAGTGCTAAAACCATGCGACACATAATGTTGTTTAAAATCGGTTCTCATTTTTGATGATTTCAGTTATATGATATTTAATCTGTTTGTTTTTTCTTAATTCAGCAGTGACTGATAGACTTATGGCATTGGGGAGCTGTTTTATTGTAAAGTCGGTTACTTTAATTTCGTTTGAATCGAACAAGTTTTCCCATTTGTTGCCAACACAATCTATTGATCCTGTTCTATAGGCTATGTTGTTTTCTTTATAGCGATAAGTAAAAATATCAGACGCCATGGGGTTAAATCTGTCCCAGACCCAAGAATTGCGAATTTCACTATCATACCGAACAATAATGCATTGGGACTGTTTATCAATTTCAATTGCTTTAGCGGTCATTTTGCTTGGATTATTAGCAATAAAACCTGCTCGTTTGATGTCTTTCTTCATGCCGGCTAATCCAACTTCGATTGCTTGTTGCAAACGTGTTTTTTGATAATATTGTATGATGCTTGCTTGTAATTGAATGTAAAAAGAGGTCATTCCCAGCACAATTAGGCTTGATAATATCATGCCAATAAGCATTTCAAACAGGGAATATCCAGACGCTTTTAACATGGTGGTAAACCTGTTATATAACTGTTTTCTGCACAAAAACGAATGCGTCCAATTAAAGAAACTAAAACTCTGCTAGTACCTATCTTATTTTTTAATTGAAAAGACATTGTTTGCGCCATATTGCGACGTCCTAAGATAAAAGCACTTTTATTGTTTGATAATTCACTAATTTCAACGGAATTATCAGGTTTCATAAAATACAGCACGCCTTCACTGCACGAGCAGGGTTTTTCATCGTGAGTAATGGTAATGCACCAAGGTGATGTAAATTGGTGAATAATGTAATTCTCATTTTTACTGGACGCTTTTATTTGAACTTCATATAAAAAATAAGCCAGCTGCTTAGTTGTATAAGCTAATTCATCACGCAACTGTTGCTCATGCCAATGCCTAATGCCTATGATAGCAAAAATGGCACTAATGCAGATGGCTATTAACAATTCGAGTAATGAAAATCCCCGATCTTGCATAATATTGTCTTTTTTAATATTGTGATAGATCTAGTGTAGCTTTGAATAAAATAACGGATTACTTAGTGATCTTAATTTGTGACTTACTCTCCAAATAAATTGTATTTTTTTATTTTCAATTAAAAATTTGATAAAAAGTTAATCCAAAATCATTCAGTTAGAAAATTGTTTTTATTTGATTTCTTATTTGGTGTTTTTTGTTTTTTCGTAAGCGCTAATCATCATAATAATAAAGAACAGTGGGGAATGTGTAGATTTAGATGATCTTATTAAACCACTTAAAAAGCAAAGCGGATTATATTATACTGTTTATCCATTTATTATTTGCTAACGGATTTATAAGTTAAAGGAAACTTGAGATGCAACAATTACAAACTATTATTGAAGCAGCATTTGAACGTCGTGCTGAAATTACACCATCAAATGTGGATACGGTTACACGTGATGCGATTAACCAATGCATTGCCTTATTAGATAGCGGTAAAATGCGTGTCGCTGAAAAAATCAATGGGGACTGGGTGACTCATCAATGGTTAAAAAAGGCTGTTCTGCTCTCTTTCCGTATTAACGAAAACCAACTGATCAATGGGGGGCCGACTAATTATTATGACAAAGTGCCATTAAAATTTGCTGAATATGATGAAGCAAGATTCCAACAAGAAGGTTTCCGTGTTGTTCCGTCTGCTATTGCGCGTAAAGGTGCTTATGTTGCTCGTAATACTGTATTAATGCCATCTTATGTCAATATTGGTGCTTATGTTGATGAGGGGACTATGGTTGATACATGGGTAACTGTTGGTTCTTGTGCGCAAATTGGTAAAAATGTCCATCTATCAGGGGGGGTTGGTATTGGTGGTGTTTTAGAGCCATTACAAGCTAATCCAACCATCATTGAAGATAACTGTTTTATCGGTGCTCGCAGTGAAATTGTTGAGGGTGTGATTGTTGAAGAAGGCAGCGTCATTTCAATGGGCGTATTTATTGGTCAAAGCACTAAAATTTACGATAGAGCGACAGGCGAAGTGCATTATGGTCGTGTGCCTGCTGGTTCAGTTGTCGTTTCTGGTAATTTACCAACTAAAGATGGTAAATATAGTTTGTATTGTGCAGTCATTGTTAAAAAAGTTGATGCCAAAACTTTAGGTAAAGTGGGTATTAACGAATTACTTCGAACGATTGATTAATTGCAATCCATAAGTATAAAGTTAAATGCTGCCTAAATTATTAGGCAGCAAATGCATCTCACTTGTTTTAGTAAATTTATTTATGTTTTATAACCGTTAGAAGAGGAAAATTTATGCCTTCTTTTGATATCGTGTCAGAAATCCAAATGCCTGAAGTTAAAAATAGTGTTGAAAATGCAACTCGAGAGCTAACAACCCGTTGGGATTTTAAAAATGTTGAAGCATCGTTTGAATTAAATGAAAAAAATGAAACGATTAAAGCAACCAGCCAATCTGATTTCCAAGTGCAACAATTACTTGATATCCTACGCGACAAGTTAGCCAAACGAGGTATTGATGGTGGTGCACTTGAGATCCCTGAAGAAATGGAGCATAGCGGTAAACTTTATAGTGTTACGGTTAAACTCAAGCAGGGTATTGATAAAGAGTTAGCTAAAAAAATTGTAAAGAGCATCAAAGACAGCAAAATTAAAGTGCAAGCTCAAGTGCAAGGCGAACAAGTTCGAGTTACAGGTAAATCACGCGATGATTTACAAGCGACTATGGCGTTAGTTAAAAATGGCGAATTCGGTCAACCGTTTCAGTTTACTAATTTTAGAGACTAATTTGTTATGCGTTAATATTGCCGATAAATGTCGGCAATATTATCCTTTAACAATTATCATTTATCTTTTGGGTATGGGTGTTTATCCAATAACTGCTATGCTGCCTTAAACGTAAATGTAAGTAGCGTAAAGAATGAGATTTTTTTTTATGAATACGTTATGCTATTTACTTGTCTATCCTCTTAATTATAACAATATTTATTATGATAAAAAAATTAGCGCTATTTTTATTTTTTCTTGTTTTTTCTGGATACTTATTTGCACAAAATCCTAATATCGAAATAAAAAAAGAAAAGGAAGTTCAAAACGTTCACGACATTAAGGATGTCAAAGATGCTAAAAACGTAAAGGATGAAAAGAAAACCTTTATTGATAATCTATTATCAAAAATGACGCTCCAAGAAAAAGCGGGACAATTACGTTTGATTAGCGTTGGTGGTGATCTAACATTAGATAAAGTGCTTGATCAAATCGAAGCTGGTGAAATTGGTGGTATTTTTAATACTGTTGTCGAACCTGACCTTTTTCGAATGCAAGAACGTGCTTTAAAATCTCCCAATAAAATCCCACTGTTTTTTGGCTTTGATATCATTCATGGTCATCGAACTGTGTTTCCGATTAATTTAGGTATTGCATCAACTTGGGATCGTGGCGCGATAGCAAAAGCGGCTGAAGTTTCAGCCGAGGAAGCGACATCGGACGGATTAAATATTACTTGGGCTCCTATGGTTGATATTACACGTGATCCAAGATGGGGGCGAGTGTCAGAAGGATTTGGTGAAGATCCTTATTTAACATCAGAAGCTGGGCGCATTTTTGTTCAAAAGATGCAAAAGCAATCGCTTGCCGATAAAAAATCACTGGTTACTGCTGTAAAACATTTTGCGCTTTATGGTGCGGTTGAAGGTGGGCGTGAATATAACAGCACCGATATGAGTGAACGTAAAATGTTTCAAGAATATCTAGTGCCTTATAAAGCGGCAATTGATGCTGGAAGTCGTGCAGTCATGGTTTCACTTGTGAGCGTTAATGGTATTCCTGCAACTGCTAATCATTGGTTATTAACCGAGGTGTTGCGCAATCAGTGGCATTTTGATGGCGTTGTAGTCAGTGATCATGGTGCTATTCGTGAGCTGATTAATCATGGAGTGGCAAGTGATCCAAAAGATGCTGTTCGAGTTGCCATTAAAGCTGGCATTGATATGAGTATGAATGATGAATATTTCTTACAATTTTTGCCTGAATTGGTTAAAGAAGGTGCTATTACAGAAGATGAAGTCAATCAAGCATGTCGCCGTATTCTGGAGCTTAAATATGATATGGGGTTATTTAGTGATCCTAATCGTAATTTAGACCCAAAATTAGATATTGATACAATGTTTGCTGATAATCGATTGCATCGTGAAGAAGCCCGTGATGTGGCGCGTCGTAGTATTGTGTTATTAAAAAATGAAAATGAGATTTTACCTCTAGCTAAAAATAAGAAAATTGCGGTGGTTGGTCCATTAGCTGATTCCAAACGTGATATTTTGGGCAGTTGGGCGGGTGCTGGACGCGCTAATTTGGCGGTAACGCCATTAGAAGGTATTAAAAGCGCAGTTAAGAATACAAAATCAGTTAATTACGCCTTTGGTGCCAACCTTTCTGATGATGCAAATTTATATCGATTTTTAAATTTATATGGCGAAACAGCTAAGTTTGATAATAGACCGGCGGATAAAATGATTGCTGAAGCGGTTAAAATAGCCCAAAAATCTGATGTTATCATTGCCTTTGTTGGCGAGGCCGAAGGTATGGCGCATGAATCATCAAGCCGAACTGATCTTTCTTTACCTGCAAGTCAAAAACGCTTGCTTAAAGCGCTCAAAGCAACAGGTAAGCCTTTAGTTATTGCATTAATGAATGGTCGTCCATTAACGTTATCTGAAGAATATGCTCAAGCAGATGCTATGCTTGAAACTTGGTTTTTAGGCACTGAAGGTGGTAATGCTATTGCCGATGTGTTATTTGGTGATTATAACCCCTCTGGGAAGTTGCCAATGTCTTTTCCTGATAATGTCGGTCAAATCCCTGTTTATTACAGCCATTTAAACACAGGGCGTCCACGCGGTACTGAAAATATGGGTAAATATACGACCTCGTATTTTGATAGTCCAAACGAACCATTATTCCCATTCGGTTTTGGTTTAAGTTATACCAACTTTGCGATGGACTTTTCTTTATCTAGTACTGAAATGAACAAAGAGGGTGAAATTGTTGTTACAGTTAATGTCGAAAATATTGGTAAGAAAGAAGGCATGCAAACTGTTCAGCTCTATTTGCAAGATGTTACAGCGTCAGTTAGTCGTCCTGTTAAAGAATTGATTGGTTTTGAAAATATTACCTTAAAACCGCAATCAAAAGGCGAAGTAAAATTTGTTATTAAATATGATATGTTGAAATTCTGGAATGACAAAATGCAATATGTTGCAGAACCTGGCAAATTTAATGTGTTTATTGGTTCCGATTCAACAACACAAGATAAGAAAACTTTCACTTTACTTGATAAATAAATTTTAATTTTCCGTCGGCATTGGTCGACGGTTTTATTATGTGATCAGTATTATGTTTGAATTTGATCTTGTTCTACAGCTTCTTCAACAAATGTGTGTTTATTTAGTGATTGCTTATTTACTAAGTAAAACGCCGATCGTTATTCCCCTTATGCAAGTGACAGTACATTTGCCTCATAAATTAGTTTGTTATTGCATCTTTTCGTTATTTTGTATTATGGGCAGTTATTTTGGTTTGCATATTGAAGATACCATCGCCAATACGCGAGCCATTGGCGCTATCTTAGGTGGTTTACTTGGCGGACCAGTAGTAGGGCTTTTAGTGGGTGTCACCGGTGGGCTGCATCGATATACTTTAGGCGGTATCACCGCTGATAGTTGTATGTTATCCACTATTTTAATTGGGTTGATTAGTGGATTACTGCATTATTTGCTGATGAAAAGGGGGAGAGTCGATCTTATCTATAACCCGCTTTTAGTCGGTATACTAGGTTTGTTGGTTGAATCACTCGAAATGATTTTAGTATTAATAATTTCGCGGCCTTTTGATGTGGTATTGCATGCCGTCAGAAGTATTGCAGCGCCAATGATTGTTGCAAATAGCATTGGTGCTGCGATGTTTATGCGGATTTTGCTTGATAGACGGGCGATTTTTGAGCGTTATACTTCGGCCTTTTCAGCCAAAGCATTAAAAATCGCAGTCAGTACTGAAGGTTTATTGCGTGATGGTTTTAATCAACAAAATAGTACTAAAGTGGCCGAAATTATTTATCAAGAACTCGATATTGGCGCTGTTGCCATTACCGATAGGGAAAAGATATTGGCTTTTATAGGTGTTGGTGATGATCATCATTTACCAGGAACACTAATCACATCTAATAGTACCTTAGAAGCGATTGAAAAAAATGAAGTACAATACCTAGATGGGGTTCATGAGCCTTATCAATGCTCAATAAATAAAAGTTGTCGTTTAGGTTCAACACTCGTTATTCCGCTGAGAGGAGAAAACAATACGGTTGTAGGTACAATTAAGCTTTATGAGGCAAAAAATACGTTGTTTAGTTCCATCAATCGAACCCTTGGTGAAGGTATTGCCAGTTTATTATCTGCACAGATTTTAGCTGGGCAAAATGAGCACTATAAGCAACTGTTATCTAAAACTGAAATTAAACTGTTGCATGCGCAAGTTAATCCCCACTTTTTATTTAATGCCTTAAATACGTTACTGGCTGTTATTCGTCGAGATAAAACACAAGCATCGCAACTCGTGCAAAACTTATCTACTTTTTTCCGAAAAAATTTAAAGCGAACCGAAGAAATCGTCACTCTAAAAGATGAAATAGAACACGTTAATGCTTACCTACAAATCGAAAAAATGCGGTTTATGGATCAGTTAACGATTAATATCGATATCCCCTCTGAATTAGAATATATAAAACTACCTGCTTTTACGTTACAACCTATTGTTGAAAACGCTATTAAACATGGTACATCCCAGTTGCTTGATAGCGGCAATGTAACAATTTTTGCGTATAAGCAGGATCAATTGTTAGTTTTAGAAGTGATTGATAATGCAGGTCATTACCGCGAACATAAAAAAGACACTAAAGGTTTAGGGCTTAATTTAGTCGATAAGCGAATTAAGATTCGTTATGGCGAAAAATATGGTATAAAGATCGCGTGTAAACCCGATGAGTATACTAAAGTAATGCTAATATTACCTTTGCAAGAGGATATAAGTATACAATGTTAAACGTTATTATTGTTGATGATGAATTACCAGCCCGCGAAAATCTACGCTGCTTGCTAGAAACTGATCCCCAAATTTGTATTGTTGCTGAATGTAATAATGCCATGGAAGCGATTCGTGAGATTCATCGACTTCAACCAGATGTCGTATTTTTAGATATCCAAATGCCCAAAATAAACGGTATTGAAATGCTATCGATGCTTGATCCTGAAACTATGCCAAGAATTGTATTTTTAACTGCTTATGGCGAATTTGCGATTAAAGCTTTTGAAGAACAAGCATTTGATTATTTACTTAAACCCATAGAGCAAGAAAGGTTAAATAAAACATTGTATCGTCTGCATAATCATTGTTTTTCGGGAAATATTAATCAATTAGACGGTGTCAATCAAAAGCTAAAATATATTCCATGTGTTGGACATAACCGAATTTATTTATTAAATCTTGAGGATGTCTTTTATATTGCCTCGAAAATAAGTGGTATTTATGTATTTAATCAAACAAATAATGAGTATTTAACAGAATTAACTTTAAAAACACTTGAAGATAAAACAAGCCTTGTTCGGTGTCATCGTCAATATCTAATTAATCTAAAAAAACTTAAAGAAATTCGTTTTAATCAAGCTGGTGGTGTTGATGTTATTCTTATTAATGATGTTTCTGTACCAGTTAGTCGTCGTTACTTAAAATCACTTAAAGAGATATTAGGATTGTAATAATTCAGATAGTTATTTGCTTTATAGCTAATTTCTTTTACCGCTAACTCGCTAATTTTAACCACTTATCTCCTAAATCTAACCTATAACCTAAATACTATTATCATTCTTAAAAGTAAAAATTTACTATAGGCTTGAACATAAAAGACCTTTAGCAGGTACTTAATGCCTTAAAGCTATATAAAAATGAACCATCTATTGATAATGATAACATGCTAGTTTTTAATTTATCGTAAGCCACTAGGTTTGTAGCAATATGCGTTATGGCATTAAGTATCAAACTAATTAATCTATAAATCACAAAGAGAATCATTATGAATAATAAAGTATGTAAACATATTCCATGGTTTATCTTAGCTTTAGTTGGTGCATGCTGCTTAGCAGTTATAGCACTACGGCGAGGTGAACACATTAGTGCACTTTGGATTGTTGCGGCGGCGGTTTCAATTTATCTGGTCGCATATCGATATTATAGCCTGTATATTGCTAATCGAGTGATGCAATTAGATCCGACTCGTGCAACCCCTGCAGTCATTAATAATGATGGTTTAAATTATGTCCCAACAAATAAATATGTATTATTTGGACATCATTTTGCGGCAATTGCAGGTGCTGGTCCTTTAGTCGGTCCAGTACTTGCGGCACAAGTTGGTTATTTACCTGGTACACTTTGGCTACTTGCTGGTGTGGTTTTTGCCGGTGCGGTGCAAGACTTTATGGTGCTTTTTTTATCTTCCCGCCGTAATGGTTCATCTTTAGGTGAAATGATCAAAGGAGAAATGGGACTAATACCGGGGACCATTGCACTATTTGGTTGCTTCTTAATTATGTTGATTATTTTAGCTGTATTGGCGCTGATCGTTGTTAAAGCTTTGGCTGAAAGTCCATGGGGCGTCTTTACTGTTTGTTCAACCGTGCCGATTGCTCTATTTATGGGGATCTATATGCGATTTATTCGGCCAGGTCGAGTAGCAGAAGTATCGATCATCGGCATTGTGCTACTTGTTTTATCTATCTGGTTTGGTGGGGTTATTGCACATGATGCTTATTGGGGACCGGCTTTAACCTTCAAAGCAACGACTATCACTTATGTATTGGTTGGTTATGCATTAGTTTCTGCAATGTTACCTGTATGGTTAATTTTAGCTCCACGTGATTATTTAGCCACATTTCTAAAAATTGGGGTGATTGTAGGTTTAGCTATTGGTATTGTTATTTTAAACCCTGATTTAAAAATGCCAGCAATTACACAATATGTTGATGGTACAGGACCAGTTTGGAAAGGTGCATTATTCCCATTCTTATTTATTACCATCGCTTGTGGCGCAGTTTCTGGTTTCCACGCATTAATTTCATCAGGTACAACGCCGAAATTACTAGCCAATGAAAACGATGCGCGTTTTATTGGTTATGGTGCAATGTTGATGGAATCATTTGTTGCAATGATGGCTTTAGTTGCCGCCTCAATTATTGAGCCTGGCCTTTATTTTGCAATGAATACGCCACCTGCGGCGTTAGGCGTTACTATGCCAGATCTACATCGACTTGGTACTGAAGATGCACCAATGATTATGGCTCAATTACAAGAGGTAACAGCCCATGCTGCGGCAACAGTAAGTACTTGGGGATTTGTTATTTCGCCTGAGCAAATTATCCAAACCGCAAAAGACATTGGTGAACCATCAGTCTTAAACCGTGCCGGCGGAGCACCAACATTAGCGGTCGGTATTGCGCACGTGTTCCACCAAATTTTACCCGGTGCAAATATGGGTTTTTGGTACCATTTTGGTATTTTATTTGAAGCGCTATTTATTTTAACTGCCCTTGATGCAGGGACTCGATCTGGTCGCTTTATGCTACAAGATTTATTGGGTAATTTTGTGCCATTTTTGAAAAAAACAGATTCACTTGTTGCCGGCTTTATTGGCACAATTGGTTGTGTTGGTTTATGGGGCTACTTACTTTATCAAGGTGTTGTCGACCCACTAGGCGGGGTTAAGAGCTTATGGCCACTATTTGGTATCTCTAATCAAATGCTAGCGGCGGTTGCGTTAGTTTTAGCAACAGTTGTATTAATCAAAATGAAACGTGCTCAATATGTTTGGGTAACGATCATTCCAGCTATATGGCTTTTAATTTGTACAACGTGGGCATTAGCATTGAAGTTATTTAGTCAAGATCCTCAATTAGAAGGCTTCTTTTATTTAGCGAATGAATATAATCGTCGCATTGCAGAAGGAAGCGATTTAACCGCGCAACAAATCGATAATATGCACCACATTGTTATTAATAACTATACCAATGCTGGCTTAAGTATCTTATTCCTATTGGTTGTTTACGGTATTATTTTCTTTGGTATTAAAACGGCACTAAAAGTACGTAATAATAAACACAGAACAGATAAAGAAACGGCTTATGTGCCAATTCCTGAGGGCGGTATAAAAACATCGATGTCGCACTAGGTTTTAACTAATAGGGTGCTGAGTTAGTTCAGCATCTTATTATTTTTATCAACTTTTAATCAAATTCTCGCTTGCCCAACAATATTAATATTGTTGGGCAATTTTATAAACAATACTTTGTTTTAACAGTAAATATCTCACAATTATCTTTATAATGTAACTTAACCAAAAGGTGAATATTAAAAATGTGAAAAAAATCGCATTATTACTTTTGCTTATTTATTAAAATAAAAAATCGTGTCATTTTTATAGGAGATAAAGATGCCCATTACCAAAAAATTATTTTTATTTTGTAACATTTTAGTGTTAAGTTGTTCATTTCAAGCTCTGGCTAAAGAAATTAATATATCCATTTTAGCTACCTCCGATGTTCACGGTCGAATGGTACCTTGGAATTATGGTACAGATAAAACTGATACTTCGGGTTCTTATGCACAAATCTCATCTTTTATTAAAGAGTATCGCAATGCCCATTCTAATGTTATTTTGGTTGATGCGGGGGATATTATTCAAGATAACCAAATCGAACGTTTTTACGATGTTAAAAAACACCCTGCCATGATGGCTCTAAATGCAATGAACTATGACATTATGGTCTTAGGTAATCATGAATTTAATTTTGGGATGCCAGTTGTTGATAAAATTATTTCGCAGTTCAATGGTAAAACGCTAGCCGCCAATATTTTTTACAAAAATTCAGGAAAGCCTTACCTTCCGGCGTCAACGATTATTGAAAAAGAGGGCGTTAAAATTGGGTTTATTGGTGCCACTACGCCATTCGTACCTGAATATGAAAATAAAACAGGTTATGTTGAACAGATGGAATTTACAATGCCTATTCCAGAAATTAAAAAGCAGGTTGACCAACTAAAACAACAATCTGTTGATGCAATTGTTCTAATTGCTCACATGGGATTAGAGAATGAAAATAATAAACCCGGTACTGGTGTTGCCGATATAGCAAAACAAGTGCCGGATATCGATGTAATTATTGCAGGGCATAATCACCAAAATATTAGTGAAGAAGTAATTAATAATGTTGTAATTACTGAACCTCATCGTTATGGCACAGTGGTGTCGGTTGTGGATCTAACTTTTGATATTCAAGCAGATAGAAAAACGCTAGAGCATAAAAAATCAGAAACTTTGCCGATTAAAACCTACCCTGCCGATCCCGTAATTGAAGAAATATATGCACCGTATCACCAACAGCTAAGAGAAATTTCAAATCAAGTTATTGGTGAAACCGATAGTGATTTAGTTCCACAACAATTGATTCATGGTATTCCCGCTGTTTATTTAGAAGAGTCAGGATTAACTAATTTATTGAACTCAGTGCAACTTTATTATAGCGGTGCTGATGTGACATCGGTATTAGTTGATAATAAAAAAGCTATACTCAATAAGGGGAAAATAGCACGTAAAGATATTGCCAATAATTATCAATACACAGCTGGCGAAACGAGTATTTTTGAAGTTACCGGTAGAGATCTAAAGGATTATATGGAATGGTCTGCGGCTTATTTTGCTCAAGTAAAACCGACGGATAATAATTACCAATATGATCCTATTCGCGGCGCATCAAAATATATGACTTATGATATGTTTGGTGGTGTAAAGTATATCATTGATCTAAGACAACCTGTTGGGCAAAGAATTAAAGACTTAACTTTACTTAATGGTAAACCTGTTACTGATGATATGAAAATTAAACTTGGTATGAATGCTTACCGCTATGAAATGCTGGTTAAAAAAGGAGGACCATTAGAAGGACGCAGAGTTGAACCAATTTGGAACTCTCGTACTGCTTTTGGTGACGAAGACGGTACTATACGTAATATGACAATAAAATATATAATCGAAGTGAAAAAAGGAAAAATTACTGATGAGTCTAATCATAATTGGAAAGTCATCGGCATTGAACCTTAATACTCATTATTCGTTAATTTATAATTATAAGTAATCAGCCAATAAGTAAATTGGCTGATTACTTATGCAGGATAATTACTATGCAAAATGATATTACTTTTTATCAACGTTTTAAGTCCGATATTTTAGCTGGTTTAAAAGTTATTACTATCCGTGATAATAAAGAGTCACATTTTAAAGCTGGCGATAAGCTTCGTGTTGGTACTTTTGAAACTGACGAGTATTTTTGCACTATAAAAATAATCAGTGTTACACCAGTTACTCTTGACCAGTTAACGGAAGAACACGCAAAACAAGAAAACATGACGTTAAGCGATTTGAAAAAGGTGATTTCTGATATTTATCCATATGAAGATCATTTTTTTGTGATTCGTTTTTTGCTTTTGTAGTCATAAAAAATACGTGTTTTGAACACGTATTTTTATTCTTGATGAGAGCACAATAACATTAATTCAATGTCATTAGCTATTCAAGGGCTGTACGTTTAAGATTAAACCGTCAACAGAGATAACTTCAACACGTTGACCGACATTAAGATTTTGATCGCATCTTGCTGACCATGTTCCGTCTTTGATTTTTACACGGCCAGAACCATTAACAATAGCATCAGTGACAACCGTTTTAATACCAATCAAATCTTGTTGTGGTTGATTAATTTCGCCTTTAGGTGATTTATCTTTTCCTTGTTTTTTAAGCCAGAGCCACCAAAGGTAAGCAGATGCAAGGGTTAGTATTGCAAATAAAATCCATAAAATTGGCCAAGAAAGCGATAAAACACAAGCAATTAAACCTACAATAATGGCTGCAATTCCACTCCAAAGTCCGTATCCGCCAGTGCCTAGTAGTTCAGCAATTAGCAAAATTCCACCTAAAGCGATAAACACCCAATGAGGGGAACTATAAAAAGTCATAAAAAAATCAGTCATCATCAATTACCTTTAAAATCCATTCAGTAAAAATCTTAAACATAGCGTTTATAGATTTTGTCAAAAAGTTTCAGGAAACACTATGTTTAAGTATAAAATTTGATTTTTTATTTCGTGTTTTTAATTAATTCAGCAATACCACCAATGCTACCCATTAAACTTGACGCATCAAGTGGCATCATAATCACTTTACTATTATCAGATGAGCCAATTTGTTGTAGCGCTTCAGTATATTTTTGCGCAACAAAGTAGTTAATCGCATTAATATTACCCGCAGCAATAGCATCAGATACCATTTGAGTTGCTCTTGCTTCTGCTTCGGCAGCACGTTCGCGCGCTTCGGCTTGTAAAAATGCAGCTTGTTTTTCACCTTCAGCTTTTAATATTTCAGATTGTTTTTCACCTTCTGAACGTAAAATTGCTGCTTGGCGAACACCTTCCGCCTCAAGAATTTCAGCACGTTTATTACGTTCAGCTTTCATTTGCGCGTTCATTGCAGCAATTAATTCTGCTGGTGGGCGAACGTCTCGAATTTCAATGCGGGTAATTTTGATTCCCCATGGGCTTGTTGCGTCATCGACAATATTTAGCAACTTTGAGTTAATATGATCACGTTGTGATAACATTTCATCCAATTCCATGCTACCTAAAACCGTACGGATATTAGTCATCATTAAATTAATCACAGCACGTTCTAGTTGATTTACTTGATATGCCGCTCTTGCTGCTTCTTGTACTTGAATAAAACACACCGCATCAATTTGCACGTTGGCATTATCTTTTGAAATAACTTCTTGTGATGGAATATCAAGTACCTGTTCCATCATATTAATCTTACGACCAACACCATCCATAAATGGAATAATAATATTTAAACCAGGTTCAAGCGTATGCGTATATTTACCAAAACGCTCAATGGTATATTGGTAACCTTGAGGAACAATCGTAATGCCTTTTAAGACAGTAATTAAAGCAAGTAAAACAATAACACCAATGACGATATAAAATACAGGCATAGTTCAAAAATCCTTATAATTTTTTATAATAAAAATGTTTAGTTATTCTAAGCATAATTTCAATATTTGACTAGTTATAACTGATTTTTATAATAAAATTTATTATTTATCTATTTCATTGGTTTTTTGTACCATAATGCTAATACTCTTTTATAAGTTCTTACACATACAACAGGATATGTTTTGTAATTATATAAATTTATGTTGTATATAATTATAAAATTATTAGAATTATCATGCTCTAATTTTGTTCATTAATTATCAGATCATTTACTGAAAAAATTAGATTCTTCGCCTAATATCTACTAATAATGACTAGAATATTATTTAACTTTATGGAAAATTTTAATTTTATTTAAATAGGAGAGAAAATGAAAGCTTTAAAGGCTGTTGTATTCGTATTAACAACTACCTTAATTTTAGTTGGTTGTGATAAAAAAAATGAAGAGTACTTTTTAAATAACATAGATGCAGCTAATAAAAAAATGGAACAATGTAATAAGGATTTTAAAAAAGCATTTATGGCAAATGATGAAAAAGGTATCAAAAAAGTAGAAGAAGATACAGAATGCCGTGCTGCGGAGACTGCAATTAAAAAAGATAAAAAATTAAAATACGAATTAGAAAAGAAACGAAAAGAAGAAGAAAAAAAACAAGCAATAGAATCAGAGATGTCCACTATTAATAAACAACTTATGGGTTTGTCATGGAATGATTCTGTTAATGAATATTTAAAGGTTGAAGAATGTCAGAATAGATTAACATTCACGCAAAGAGAAAACCCCAAATGTGAAGCGTGGAAAACGATTTATAATGAAAAAGTAGATGAGGGTATAAAAGAGTTAAAACAACTATCTTTTGATGAGCTAAAGCTAAAAATGCAGTCTCTTTGTAAATTAGATAAAAGAACAAATTCTAATTGTAGTATTGCTCAAAAAGCATTAGAAGAAAAAGCCGCTGATGAATTAACTAATGCTGATATTCAGACAATTGAAGCAAAAAAATCTCTATATTGTGCAGACGATATAGCGCAATTATCCGTTTGTAGAAGTAGTTGGGAAAAGGCTTGGAAAAATGAAAGCGACAAATTTGTAAAGTTATATATAGAAAATAATGCAGAATTTATTAATACTTATAATTCATGTGTTAATAAGCTACAAGAAATTAAATCTCAAGAGTTGGATTGGCAGGAAAAAAATAAATTAGAACTTTCAATTAAAGATGGCTATCCTTGCAGTCAAGTTAAAGAGGCTTACTTGAAAAGAGGAATGGGATATTCTAGGTTCGATAAAAAAATTGAAGAATAGCTGATTCTATATTCTTTTTCAGTTTAATTTTTAAGAGAATCACGAATTATTGCTTTTTAAATGCGTGAATGCAAATTTGATAATTATTTATACAATATTTCCTTGACAATAAATCAATGAACTAGTTTAATAGTACATAATTTGTGTTAAGCATATAAAAAATAATGAAACGACAATACTTTCTAACTTACATTCGTCAAACCACTGTTTTTGGTTGGTGGCACATTACTTTTGGCGGGTGATGTGATGACGTATTGTCTTTTCTTATAAAACCCGCTTAGTGCGGGTTTTTTGTTTCTAGCAGGTCAAAGAATCGGTATGAATAAAAATTAAATATAGATAGAGAGCCAACAATGAACAAGCCAACATTAACACAGCTAACCAAAACCATCGGGTATTATCAAGATCCGACTCAGGTGTTTTATCAATTATGTGATAGCAAACCGGCAACTTTGTTGCTTGAATCAGCCGAAATTGATAATAAGCAAGGAATTAAAAGTGTCATGATTGTCGATAGTGCATTACGTATTTCGGCAATAAATAATGAAGTGACTTTTAAGGCATTGACCACAAATGGTGAAAAGCTATTACCTTTATTACAACAGGCTTTTACAGACAAGTTAGATATTGTACAAGTGGATGAACAAACACTTAAATTGGTTTTTCCGACTATTGATAGTCTGCAAGATGAAGATTCGCGATTAAAGTCACTCTCAGTCTTTGATGCATTACGTACATTGTTAACTATTGTGAATATTCCTAAGCAATGCGGTCAAGATGCAGTTTTTGTTGGTGGGCTATTTTGTTATGACCTTGTCGCTAGCTTTGAAAATCTACCTATTTTATCTTCCGATCAGCGGTGCCAAGATTTCTGTTTTTATTTGGCTGAAACTTTATTAGAGATAAATCATAAAGATCATGTATCCATTTTAAAAGCAACAGCGTTTACATCAGACGAGCTAGAAATAGAACGCTTAACATTAACATTAGCCGAGTTAGAAGCAACTTTAAATCAACCAATAAAAGCCATCCAAACGCAGTCGCTAGTAAATATCAAGGTCACTTGTGATAGAAGTGATGATGATTTCAATACGATTGTCAAAAAAATGCAAGATGCGATTCAACAGGGGGAAATTTTCCAAGCGGTACCGTCAAGGCGTTTTTCGTTACCTTGTCCTAATCCATTATCGGCTTATCAGGTATTAAAAAACAATAATCCAAGTCCTTATATGTTTTATATGCAAGATAGTGATTTTGTGTTATTTGGCGCATCGCCTGAAAGCGCACTTAAATACACTAAAGCAACTAATCAAGTTGAAATCTACCCTATTGCGGGCACCCGTCCACGAGGCTTAACCGCCAAGGGTGAAATTGATTATGACTTAGATAGCCGATTAGAGCTTGAAATGCGTACTGATAAAAAAGAGTTGGCTGAACACTTAATGTTAGTGGATTTAGCCCGTAACGATTTAGCTCGTATTTGTAAATCAGGTACTCGTTACACCAAAGAGTTATTAAAAGTCGATCGTTACTCGTTTGTGATGCATTTGGTTTCGCGTGTGGTGGGGCAGTTGCGTAGTGATTTAGATGCGCTGCATGCTTATCAAGCTACCATGAATATGGGCACATTAACTGGTGCACCCAAAGTTCGCGCTATGCAATTAATTGCCGAATCGGAAAAAGTTAAACGGGGTAGTTATGGTGGCGCTGTTGGTTATTTTACCGCGAATGGTGATTTGGATACCTGTATTGTAATTCGTAGTGCGTACGTAGAAGAGGGTGTTGCAACAGTACAAGCGGGTGCTGGTGTGGTTTTGGATTCTGAACCACAATCTGAATCTGATGAATCGCGTAATAAAGCGCGAGCTGTCATTCACGCGATTATGGCAGCACATCATGTAGAAGGTGAATTCTAATGGCTAATATCTTATTTATTGATAATATTGATTCCTTTACTTACAACTTGGTTGATCAATTACGTAATAGCAAGCATTGTGTGACTATTTATCGAAATACCATTCCTGCCGATGTTATTATTGAAAAACTGTCACAAATGCAAAATCCTATTTTAATGTTATCACCTGGTCCTGGCGCACCGAGCGAAGCGGGCTGTATGCCTGAATTGCTTAAACGTTTAAAAGGTAAATTACCTATTATTGGTATTTGCCTTGGTCATCAAGCGATTGTTGAATCTTATGGTGGAACAATTGTACCAGCCGGCGATATTTTGCATGGTAAAGCCTCGCTGATTGAACATGATCAGCAAGCGATGTTTAAAGGATTGCCCAATCCGCTACCGGTTGCGCGTTATCACTCTTTAAAAGGCGAAAATATTCCCAAAACACTCACTATTAATGCGCTTTGCAACAATGTTGTTATGGCAGTGCGTAATGATGAAGATCGTGTGTGTGGCTTTCAGTTTCACCCTGAATCAATTCTAACTATTCAAGGGGTAAAACTATTAGAGCAAACAATTGCGTGGGCACTTAATCCACCAGAACAGAAAGAACAACCCAAACAAGAAGCTATTGTTGATAAGCAAGAGTACAATATTCAACCAACACTAAATAAATTGTATTTAGGACAAACATTAAGCCAAGAAGAAAGCAAAGTATTATTTAATTTAATTATTCAAGGAAAAATTGAACCAACGATATTGGCCAGTGCAATTATTAGTATGAAAGTTCGAGGCGAAAAACCTGATGAGATTGCAGGTGCCGCTCAGGCTTTACTTGAAAATGCAGATGCTTTTGATATTCCCGATTATGATTTTACCGATATTGTCGGCACCGGTGGTGATGGCACTAATAGCATTAATATCTCAACCGCCAGTGCCTTTGTGGCTGCAGCATTGGGTTATAAAGTGGCCAAACATGGTAATCGTGGTGTATCAAGTAAATCAGGTTCTTCGGATGTACTTTCTGCGTTAGGCATTAAATTAAATATGCCGGCACAAGCTTCCCGCCAAGCATTAGATGAACTTGGCGTGTGTTTTTTGTTTGCTCAGCAATATCATTCAGGTTTTCGCCATGCGGCGTCGGTTCGTCAGCAGTTAAAAACACGCACTATCTTTAATGTTCTTGGACCGTTGATCAATCCATCTCGACCTAAACGTATTTTATTAGGTGTGTATCATCCTGATTTAATTAAACCGATTGCCGAAACATTAAACATGCTGAATTATACCCATGCTTATGTGGTGCATGGTGCAGGAATGGACGAAGTTGCCATTCATGGCGAAACCCGCGTTGCGGAAGTGAAAAATGGCGAAATCCGTTACTTTACTCTTACACCGGACGATTTTGGCTTACCAACATATAGCTTAAAAGATATTGAAGGCGGTACGCCTGAGCAGAATCGTGATATGTTAATTGCCATTTTACAAGGTCACGGTAAACCAGCACACGAATCAGCAATTGCCGCTAATGTGGCAATGTTGATGAGCCTGTTTGGCGAGTCAAATTTAAAACAAAATGTACAGCGAGCAATAGCCATGATGCGCAGTGGCAAAGCTTATGCGCTATTACAACAATTAGCAGCAAGATAACAAATGGAGAACAACATGGCAATTGCAGCCTTAGCAAAAAATGTTGAAATGGCAACAGTATTAAAAAAGATCATTGAAGATAAACAAATTTGGTTAACTGAGCAGCAGACAGCAAAGCCACTTGCAATGTTCAAATCAGCAGTAATACCCAGTGATCGCAATTTTTATCAAGCACTAACTCAACCCCAAAAAGTATTTATTTTAGAGTGTAAAAAAGCATCACCATCAAAGGGATTGATTCGAGATGATTTTGATCCAGCGCGTATTGCTAGCGTTTATAAAGATTATGCTTCGGCAATTTCGGTGCTGACTGACGAAAAATATTTCCAAGGTAGCTTTGAATTTTTACCAATAGTTCGCAATGAAGTGACACAACCAGTGCTTTGTAAGGATTTTATTATCGATGAATATCAGATCTATTTAGCGCGCTATTATCAAGCCGATGCGATACTATTAATGTTATCTGTATTGAACGATGATGAATATTGTCATTTAAGTAAAATTGCTCATCAACTTAATATGGGCATACTGACTGAAGCTAGCACCGAAAACGAGGTTGAAAGAGCTATCCAACTCGGAGCAAAAGTAATCGGTATTAATAATCGTAATTTAAGGGATCTGACGGTTGATCTAAATCGGGTAAAAGTTTTATCTAAGTCAATTCCAAGCGATCGCATTATTATTAGTGAGTCGGGTATTTATACCCATAGTCAGGTTAAAGATCTCAGTCATTACGCTAACGGATTTTTAATTGGCAGTGCGTTAATGTCAGAACCCAATTTGACGTTGGCGATTCGCAAAGTGATGTTAGGGGAAAATAAAGTCTGTGGCTTAACACGTACTGAAGATGCTGTAAATGCTTATCAAGCGGGTGCTGTCTATGGTGGTTTGATTTTTGTGCCAAATTCAGCGCGTTATATACAGCCAATTAAGGCACGAACAGTTATTGCCTCGGCACCACTGAATTGGGTTGGTGTTTTTCGAAATGAAGAGATTGAAACCGTATGCCAAATAGCAAAACAGTTATCCTTATATGCTGTCCAACTGCATGGTGATGAAGATGAAAACTACATCGAGACATTGCGACAAGGATTACCTAAAACTTGCCAAATTTGGAAAGCACTAAGTATTGGAAGCACCATCCCTAAACATGACAATCCATTAGTTTCACGCTATCTATTCGACAATGGGGCTGGTGGCACGGGCGAATGTTTTGATTGGACAATGCTTGCTGATCACAATTTAAATAATGTCATTTTAGCTGGTGGTATTAATCCACAGAATATAAAGGCAGCTTTAGCGACGGGTGTGATAGGAGTTGATCTTAATTCAGGGGTTGAAGTGTCACCAGGTATTAAAGATAAACAGAAAATCCAAGCTGCATTTGAACAAATTTAATTTTTAATTTTAAAAAAAGGAATGGTTATGTCTAAATTAAATCCTTACTTTGGCGAATTTGGTGGGCAATATGTTCCCCAAATATTAATGCCTGTACTTGAGCAACTTGAGGACGCCTTTATTTCGGCAATCAATGATCCTAACTTTCAAAAAGAGTTTAATGATTTATTAGTGAACTATGCAGGCAGACCAACTGCATTAACTTTATGCAAAAATCTAACCGCTGGCACGAAAACCAAGCTTTATTTAAAACGGGAAGATTTGGTACATGGCGGTGCGCACAAAACGAACCAAGTTTTAGGACAAGCGTTGCTTGCTAAAAGAATGGGCAAAACCGAAATTATTGCTGAAACGGGGGCGGGGCAACATGGAGTTGCATCAGCTTTAGCTTGTGCATTACTGGGTTTAAAATGCCGAATTTATATGGGTGCGAAAGATGTTAAACGCCAAGCACCGAATGTGTTTAGAATGCGACTCATGGGGGCAACGGTGATCCCCGTTGAAACAGGATCTGCAACCTTAAAAGATGCCTGTAACGAAGCATTGCGCGATTGGTCTGGAAGTTATGAAAAAGCTCATTATATGCTTGGTACGGCAGCGGGTCCGCATCCTTTTCCAACCATTGTGCGTGAATTTCAGCAAATGATCAGCCGTGAAGCAAAACAGCAAATTCTTGAAAAAGAAGGGCGTTTGCCAGATGCAGTGATTGCTTGTGTTGGCGGTGGCTCAAATGCTATTGGTATGTTTGCTAATTTCATTGATGATAAATCGGTCAGATTAATAGGTGTTGAGCCCGGTGGTCATGGTATCGAATCTGGTGAGCATGGAGCTTCGCTTAAACATGGTAAATTGGGAATTTATTTTGGTATGAAATCGCCAATGATGCAAACAGATGAAGGGCAAATTGAAGAATCATATTCGATATCAGCAGGACTTGACTTCCCATCGGTTGGGCCACAGCATGCGTATTTAGATAGTATTGGTCGCGCTGATTATGTGTCCATTACCGATGATGAAGCGCTTGATGCCTTTAAGGCCTTATCGCGACATGAGGGCATTATCCCGGCGCTAGAATCATCACATGCACTCGCCTATGCGATGAAAATGATTAAAGAAAACCCCACTAAAGAACAGCTATTAATCGTTAATCTATCAGGCCGTGGCGATAAAGATATCTTCACCGTTTATGATATTTTAAAAGCAAAAGGAGAAGTCGAATGAACCGTTATCAAAAACTGTTTGCCACATTAACAGCCGAAAAGCGTGGCGCTTTTGTTCCTTTTGTACCGGTTGGCGATCCAACGCCAGAACAGTCGTTTAAAATCATCCAAACTTTGATTGAGTCTGGCGCCGATGCGTTAGAATTAGGCATTCCATTTTCAGACCCGATGGCCGATGGTCCAACCATTCAAAATGCTAATATTCGTGCATTCAAAGGTGGAATAACCGTTGAAAAGTGTTTTGAGATTCTAACTAATGTGAGAGCGCAATATGCTAATATCCCAATAGGGTTACTTATTTATGCTAATTTAGTTTTCAAAAAAGGTATCGACAATTTTTATGCCAAGTGCGCCAAAGCGGGAGTTGATTCGGTGTTGATTGCCGATTTACCTGTTGAATATGCAAAAGAATTTACAGGGGCAGCAGAAAAATACAATATAGCGCCAATTTTTATTTGTCCACCTAATGCTGATGATGAAGTCATTAAGAATATTGCTAAGCATGGTAAAGGTTATACCTATTTGGTCTCACGTGCAGGTGTTACTGGTGCTGAAAATCGCGCGAATAAACCACTTACTCATTTGTTAAAAAAATTAATTGAGTTTGGTGCGCCTCCGGCTTTACAAGGATTTGGTATTTCCGAGCCAACTCAAGTTAGCGAAGCGATTAAATCAGGTGCGGCTGGGGCAATTAGTGGATCAGCAACGGTTAAAATTATTGAGAAAAATCTTGTTAATCCACAGCAAATGCTTAGTGAATTGGCAAATTTTGTCCAAACAATGAAAAAGGCAACTAGCAAGTAATTGATCGCAAAAAGTAATGGGCGCAATAATTGACTTGAAAAACGAATTATTGTGCCAATATTAGTTAATCAGTTATGCTTAATTTATTTGGTGTGCACATTAAAATCAACGCGTGATATTTTTTAATAACTTTAAGCTTAATGATAAAACAAGCGTGATTTGCAGTTGCATTTTATTGAAAATGCCGTATAATTCTCATCCATCTATCGCGGGGTGGAGCAGCTTGGTAGCTCGTCGGGCTCATAACCCGAAGGTCGTTGGTTCAAATCCAGCCCCCGCAACCACTTAAATTTTCATTCATAAATCAATTTATCCTGTTATTGTTTGAAAGTTCGAATGAAGTGGCTTCATTATAGTTAGTTTTTGAATGTAAGCCTCGCATGTCGAGGTTTTTTTTCGTGTTATTATTTAAGCGTAAGTTTAAAAGAAATGTTGGGCTATATGCCCTTTTTTATTTTCTGCAGTGGAGGTTTGTTTGGCTAATATAGAACAGCAATTGACCGATATCATTCAAGAGCCAGTGAATGCACTTGGTTTTGAGTTAGTTGGCGTTGAATACATTCGTGGCCGTTATCCTGTGTTACGAGTTTATATTGATAGTGAAAATGGTATAACTGTTGATGATTGTGCTGATGTTAGTCGACAAATTAGCTCGGTGCTTGATGTTGAAGACCCTATCAAAGATGCATACAATCTTGAAGTTTCATCGCCTGGCATGGATAGGCCTTTGTTTACGCTTGAACACTATCAACGTTTTATTGGTGAAGAAGTCGCAATTAGTTTACGTATTCCTGTTGCTAACCGACGCAAGTGGAAAGGGCGAATTAAGTCTATCGATAGTGAGATGATTACATTAACTGTGGATGATAGTGATGAAGTGTTTGCTTTTAGTAATATCCAAAAAGCGAACATAGTACCTAATTTTAACCTTAAATAGAGTACGGGTGTAAAGGATGAATAAAGAAATTTTAGCTGTTGTTGAAGCGGTATCAAACGAAAAAGCGCTTACGCGCGACAAAATTTTCGAAGCATTAGAAACCGCATTAGCAACGGCCACTAAAAAGAAGCATGCTGTTGATATTGATGTTATAGTAAAAATCGACCATAAAACAGGCGATTATGACACTTTCCGCCGTTGGCAAGTAGTTAATGAAGTGACCCAACCAACGAAAGAAATAACGTTAGATGCAGCACAATATGAAGACTCCTCAGTACAACTTGGCGATTATATTGAAGAACAAATTGAATCTGTTGCTTTTGACCGTATTACTACGCAAACGGCCAAACAAGTGATTGTGCAAAAAGTGCGCGAAGCTGAACGTGCCATGGTGATTGACATGTTTAGAAATCGTATTGGTGATATTGTGACAGGTATTGTCAAAAAAACCAATCGTGACAGCGTGATTCTTGACTTAGGTAACAATGCTGATGCCATGATGTCTCGTCATGATATGTTACCGCGCGAAAACTTCCGAATTGGCGATCGCGTTCGTGGTATTTTATATTTAGTTGAACAAAACAATAAACCTGCACAACTTTGTATTAGCCGTTCAAATCCTGAAATGATGGAAGAACTATTTCGCATTGAAGTTCCCGAAATTGGCGAAGAGATGATCGACATCAAAGGTGTGGCTCGTGATCCTGGTTCGCGCGCTAAAATTGCAGTTAGCAGTAATGATCGTCGTATTGATCCTGTTGGTGCATGTGTTGGCATGCGAGGTGCGCGTGTACAAGCTGTATCTAATGAATTTGGTGGTGAGCGTATTGATATTGTTTTATGGGATGATAATCCTGCTCAATATGTGATTAATGCCATGGCGCCAGCCGATGTTGTTTCCATCGTTGTTGATGAAGATAAACATACCATGGATGTGGCAGTCAATGCTGACACATTGCCACAGGCAATAGGTCGTAATGGTCAAAATATTCGTTTAGCATCACAACTTACTGGTTGGACATTAAATGTGATGAGTACCGAAGATTTGCAAGAAAAACACCATGCAGAATCTTTTGCGGCAATCAATAATCTAATTAAACATCTTGATATTGATGAAGGACTTGCACAGTTGTTAGTTGAAGAAGGCTTTACCTCACTTGAGGAACTTGCCTATGTGCCAGTTGACGAATTACTTGAAATTGAAGAACTGGATGAAGATTTAGTTCAAGCTTTAAGAAGTCGAGCAAAAGACGCATTAACTACAATGGCACTAGCAAATAGTGGCGATAAACAACCTGCTCAAGATTTACTTAATCTGCCAGGTATGACACAAGAGTTAGCCTATCAATTTGTGCAACATGACATCATTACTTTGGAAGATTTAGCTGAACAAGGTACCGAGGATCTAAACGATATTGAAGGTTTAACAAGCGAACAAGCTGGCGATTTTATTATGGCTGCACGTAATATTTGTTGGTTTGCAGATGAATAATTGAGGAAAAGTAATACATGACCAAAGTATCAATCGAAACACTGGCTCAAGAGATAAACACTCCAGTGCAAACACTTTTGCAACAGTTTGCCGATGCAGGTATGAAGAAAACCGCATCTGATACTGTTACACAAAAGGAAAAAGAAGCTTTGCTTGCTCACTTAAAACCTCAGCAAGGCCCAACAAAGCTAACATTGCAACGTAAAACGCACTCAACCTTGAATGTGTCAAGCGGTGGTGGCAAAAGCAAAGAAATTAAAGTAGAAGTTCGTAAAAAACGAACTTTTGTTAAACGTGATCCAGCTGAAATTGCCGCTGAACAAGAAAAGGCACGCCTTGAAGCAGAGCAAAAAGCGAAAGAAGAAGCCGAATTAAAAGCGCGCAAAGAAGCTGAAGAACAAGAAAAGAAAGAGGCGCAAGAAGCCAAAAAACGTGCTCAAGAAGAAAAAGCGAAAGCAGCGCAAGAACATTCAGCAGATCCTAAAGTGAAAAAAGCTCAAGAGGAAAAAGCACGGTTAGAAGCTGAAGCGAACGAAATTAAACGTAAAGCTGAAGAAGAAAGTCGCCGAAAATTAGAGGAAGATGCTAAACGTATGGCTGAGGAAGCGCGTAAACTCGCTGAACAATATAATCAGGCTGATGATAGTGATCATACCGAAGATGAAGATTATCATGTGACAACCTCGAAATATGCGAGAGCCGCAGAAGACGATACCGATCGTGAAGTTGAAAGTGCTCGAGGGCGAGGTCGTAGTGGTAAACAGACTAAGCAGAAAAAAGGCAGCAAACTATCGGAAGGCAAAGCAGAACGAGAAGAAGCTCGGGCTGCGACACGTAATGGTCATAAAAAGAAAGGTAAAAGTACCTTACAGCAGGGCTTTAATAAACCTGTACAAGCAGTTAACCGCGATGTGGTTATTGGTGAGACTATTACTGTTGCCGAATTGGCTAATAAAATGGCCGTAAAAGGCTCTGAAGTCATCAAAACCATGATGAAGATGGGCGCAATGGCAACTATTAATCAGGTTATTGACCAAGAAACTGCGCAGCTTGTTGCTGAAGAAATGGGACATAAAGTGGTATTACGTCGTGAAAATGAGCTTGAAGAATCACTTATGAGCGACCGTGATACTGGTGCAGAAAAAGTTGCACGTGCGCCAGTTGTCACCATTATGGGGCACGTTGACCATGGTAAAACCTCATTACTTGACTATATCCGTAAAGCAAAAGTGGCATCAGGTGAAGCGGGTGGTATTACTCAGCACATTGGTGCTTACCATGTGAAAACAGCAAATGGTGAAATTACATTCTTAGATACTCCGGGTCATGCGGCATTTACTTCAATGCGTGCGCGTGGTGCTAAAGCAACAGATATTGTGGTACTTGTTGTTGCTGCTGATGATGGCGTGATGCCACAAACCATTGAAGCGATTCAGCATGCTAAAGCGGCAAATGTGCCAATTGTGGTTGCGGTGAACAAAATTGATAAACCGGAAGCCGATCCTGAGCGCGTAAAAGGTGAACTTGCGCAATATGGTGTAATGTCAGAAGATTGGGGTGGTGATACCCAGTTTGTTCATGTTTCAGCAAAAGCAGGAACTGGTATTGATCAACTACTTGAAGCTATTTTATTACAAGCAGAAGTCCTTGAATTAACCGCATACGAAACCGGTATGGCAAGTGGTGTAGTAATTGAATCATTCCTTGATAAAGGTCGTGGTTCGGTTGCGACAGTGCTAGTGCAATCAGGTACGTTACGTAAAGGCGATATCGTTCTTTGTGGATTTGAATATGGACGAATTCGGGCAATGCGTAATGAACTAGGCAAAGAAGTGACAGAAGCGGGTCCTTCTATACCAGTTGAGATCCTTGGTTTATCGGGTGTGCCATCGGCAGGTGATGAAGCAACTGTTGTGCGTGATGAAAAGAAAGCGCGTGAGGTTGCCCTTTATCGACAAGGTAAATTCCGTGATGTGAAACTTGCTCGCCAGCAAAAAGCGAAACTTGAAAACATGTTTACTAATATGACAGAAGGCGATGTTTCTGAGCTTAATATCGTATTAAAAGCGGATGTTCAAGGTTCGGCTGAAGCGATCTCTGATTCATTACTTAAACTGTCAACAGACGAAGTTAAAGTTAAAATTATTGGATCAGGCGTGGGTGGTATCACTGAAACTGACGCATCACTAGCAGCTGCATCAAATGCGATTATTTTAGGCTTTAATGTTCGTGCCGATGCCTCTGCACGTAAAGTAATTGAATCAGAAAACTTAGATCTTCGTTACTATTCAGTAATTTATGATCTGATTGACGAAGTTAAACAAGCCATGAGCGGTATGCTTGCGCCAGAGTACAAACAAGAGATTATTGGTCTTGCTGAAGTGCGTGATGTATTTAAATCGCCTAAATTTGGTGCAATTGCCGGTTGTATGGTAACCGAAGGTGTGGTTAAACGTCACAATCCAATTCGTGTTCTACGTGATAACGTGGTTATCTATGAAGGTGAACTTGAATCATTACGTCGCTTTAAAGATGATGTTAACGAAGTGCGTAATGGAACTGAATGTGGTATTGGTGTGCGCAACTACAACGATGTTCGTGTTGGCGATACGATTGAAGTCTTTGAAACTATTGAAATCAAACGTACGATCTAATTACAACGTATTAATGTTATAAGCAAGGTTTAGCCTTGCTTATTCATTTTTTAAGGAAAATAGATATGGCAAAAGCATTTAATCGTTCATCTCGAGTTGGGCATGAATTACAAAAAGAGATTGCAATTATCTTACAACGAGAAATCAAAGATCCTCGTCTTGGCATGGTCACTGTTTCGGGCGTTGATATCTCGCGCGATCTTGCCTATGCTAAAGTGTTTGTCACTTTTTTAAATGACGATGATCCACAAGTGATTGAACAAGGTTTAGTTGTGCTTAATGACGCTAAAGGCTATATTCGCACTTTGATTGGCAAAGCGATGCGTTTGCGAATCATTCCTGAGATCAAATTCTTTTACGATGAGTCGCTTGTTAAAGGTATGCAAATGTCGAGTTTGGTGGCGGATGTTATCAAGCATGATAACGAGCGTCATAAAGATTAATATTAAAAAAATAGTCCTGAATTTTGTCAAAAAGTTTCAGGTAACTATACGTTTCAGTATAAAATAAATGATGAATATAAAAAGAACTCGCCGTGATCTTCACGGCGTTTTGTTACTAGACAAACCACAAGGCATGACATCCAACGATGCTCTGCAAAAAGTGAAATGGCTATTTAATGCTAAAAAAGCGGGGCACACAGGGGCACTTGATCCATTAGCGACAGGTATGCTACCTATCTGTTTTGGTGAAGCGACCAAATTTTCACAGTATTTATTAGATTCAGACAAACGTTATCGAGTGATCGCCAAACTTGGTGAACGTACAGATACCTCAGATGCGGATGGCCAAATTATTTGTACCAAACTTGTTAAAGTGAACGAATCGCAAATTAACCAAGCTTTAACACATTTTCGAGGTGATATTTTACAAGTACCGACCATGTTTTCGGCTTTAAAATATCAAGGTAAACCACTTTACGAATATGCCCGCCAAGGTATTGTCATTGAACGTGAAGCTAGACCTATTACCGTTTACGAAAATCAATTTATCCAATTTGATGCTATAAAAAACGAATTAACGCTAGAAATACACTGCTCTAAAGGCACCTATATTCGAACTATTATTGATGATTTAGGCGAATTACTGGGTTGTGGGGCACATGTTATTTATTTAAGGCGTTTGCAAGTATCTAATTATCCGATTGATAAAATGATCAGTTTAGATGCATTACAAAATAGGACCGAAAAGGATGAACTGTTAATGCCTGTTGATAGTCCGTTACAAGATCGTCCAAAAATCACGCTGACTGATGCACAAGGTAAAGATATATTGTTAGGGCGAACCATTGAATTTGAAAGCGCTACACAAGTTGAAACCTTGGTGCGAATTTATCAAGGCAAGCAATTTATTGGCGCCGGCGTGATGCAAAGTAACAAATTATCGCCAAAGCGATTAATATCAACCTTGTAATGAATTAGGTATTTTTTATTAAATGCTAAATTTAATTTTCAACAGTAATTAAAAAGCTAACGATAAATTAAATTTAGCGGCAGAAAAACACCGAGTTGTTTAGAATTCAAGATTAAAATGATCTTCTAAAAACGTATAAGGTATTTTCAATACAATTATGTCATGCGGTTTAACCTAATTATAAAAGTGAACAAACCGCTTAATCTTTTGCTTTTTATCTTTTGAATCCTCGAAAATTTAATTTATTGGAATTACTCGCCTTGTTTAAAATAATTTAAAAAACTACAGTAGTAAATATACATAAAAAACAAAACTAACGCCTTTTTAGATTAATATTTTTTGTAAAAAATATTCAGGATTCTATGCCGTTTGGTAATTAATTGAGGGTTTACAGTATTTCATTTGTTAAAAGGTGTAATAATCATCGTATCAATCAAAATTCACAAAACCAGTCTGCCAACAGACCAACGTGGTGAATTCATTAAGTGTACCGCATTTGCTTTAAATTGCGTAATCGTGCTTATCGAACAGAAATGTTAGATTTATCTCTGTTTAACAATCTAGCGTAAGTAAGGAGGATAACCGAACAATGGCTAACCATTTATCACACAGGCAGACTTCACAAGGTATTAAACAGCCTGATACTTATTGAATATAAAACATTAAAATAGGCAACATGATTTTCTATGTCAGTTTTATACTCACAATTGGATATATACATAATTTTACCCAATTTATTTATAATAACGGTATAGAATCCTGAATATTTTTAACAAGAAATAATCAAAGGTAAAAAGTGTATTACGGAAAATATCATAGAATGAATAATTAAGGCAAAGAGAGTTACAATTGACTGATGCATAAAGAAAAAATGAAGCATCATGATAATGAATAATATAAGGGCCGAATCTAAGGCGAATGAAGCGCTTGAAAAGCAAAAAAATAAAAAGGTCTTAACCAAAGATCAGTAACAAAAAACTATATGTGTTTTGTATATCGGATGCAGCAATAGCTATTTTTAGTTTAATTTATTTTGAGTTGAAATAACTGAACATTTAGCAAACGAGTTGGTCATTATGGAAAGTAGTTGATATGTTCTTTATTTATGATGCGTAACGTCAGTTCGGTAATAGCAATAATTAACGCTGAGCGAATCATTTGTTGATAGCGGTTTTGGTACATGGAAGATTTTAACGTATCGACAATGCCAGATTGTTTGGCTTTTTCGTGTTGCGATTCCCAGCTTGGTGGTAATACCATATCATGTAATAAACTAATAGGGCCTAAAATTTCATCATCTAAATAAGTATATTGCCTATCGTCTTGTTCTAGCTCGTCCAAAATAGCAATCAGCAATTCTATATCTTCGTAATCTTCACGAGAAATAATCCCCAACACATAAAGCAGTTTTAAGCAAACAGAAGTATCATTGAGTGGTCCATTTTTACCAACTAATGAAGGGATGACAAATTTAATGGCGTGAGGTTCTTTTCGAAAGACTTTAAGAATTAATTTGTTGACATTATCATTGATTAATTTTATGGCAACGGCTAGCAAGCTGTGAATATCAGCTTGCTGGTTGAGTTTTTCTAATATCGTATCTTCTTGTAATATCGATTCTGGCATTAGGTGTTATGTAAATTGACGATTTTGCATTGTAGTATAAATTTCTTCAATTTGCTTAACAATAGAATTGTTAACATCAATCCCAGCGATTTGACAAAAAGCGTGTTTAACACCTTTTTCGGTAATGAGTTTTGCCAGTTCAACTGCTTGCTCGTCATCACTATTACGATAGTTGAGAGCGGCTGCGATACCGATTAGTAAGTTAGTATTTTTAACTTGATACTCAAAAGTACCGAGCAATGGCTTAATTAAACGATCGCCAGCGCCTAATTTACGCATTGGTTGCCGACCAACACGTGAAGTATCATCATGTAAATACGGGTTTTCAAAGCGGTTTAAGATTTTTTCGATATAAGCCATGTGTTTTTGTTCATCAAAATTGTAACGTTTGATAAGTACTAAGCCGCTTTCTTCCATTGCTCCACGAACAATTAAACGAATTTTTTCGTTTAAAATTGCATCGCGAATGGTGCCAATACCATGATAGAAACCTAAATAAGCCGTAATCGCATGACCTGTATTTAAGGTAAATAGTTTTCGCTCAACAAAAGCCATTAAATTGTCAACAGGCTGCATACCTGTAATGGTTGGAATCGTCCCCACAAACTGCGTTTCATCAACAATCCATTCAGAAAAAGTCTCTACAGTGACTTCTAAAATATCGCCTGTTTTTGATGTTGCAGGTGGTACAATGCGATCCACCGCAGAATCGACAAAACCGATATGGGCATTTGTCCATTGATGAAGCTCTTTTGGTAGTGATTTGAAGATTTCTTGTTTAAATTGGCTAGTACCACGAACCATATTTTCACAAGCAATAATATTCAGTGGCTTGGTATTGCCTTGTTGATGTCTTGCTATAATCCCTTGCGCAACACTTGAAGCAATGCGCGCTAAAATTTGCGGACCCACGGCGGTGGTGATTAAATCAACTTTGGTAATATAATCGATCACTTCATTAGAGGTGCTGTTAATTCCATCGACATTTTTGACTATTTCAGTGGTGGATTGTTCGCCAACAACATTGACGGGGTACTCACGGCGCTTAGCGATTGCAGTGATGATTTGTTCATTGATATCGGCAAATGTGACCTGTATGCCAGCATCTGATAGTAATTTTCCAATAAAACCTCGCCCAATGTTACCTGCGCCAAAATGTAATGCTTGCATTATAATAATCCTTAATTAAATTTAAAAAGTGGTAATGGTTTCCCACTTGTTAAGTGGGAACGATAGTTGTGATATTAACTTAAAATAGCAAGTACCTCTTCAATACTTGTTGTGTTAACCAGTTTGGTAATAATGGCTTGATCATCAAGAGCATTAGTGAGTTTTGCAATGACATCAAGGTGTTCATTATTACGTGCAGCAATACCTATTATAATTTTCGCTTTGTCGTTGTCTTCTTCGCCAAATTGAACACCAGCTGGATATTGGCAAAATACGATGCCGGTTTTAATAACGTCGTTTTTTGATTCAATAGTACCATGTGGAACAGCTATTGATTCTCCTAAATAAGTGGACGTTAATTTTTCACGCGCTAACATTGCTTCAATGTAGGCAGGGGTAACATAACCATTATCGACCAATTTTTGCCCGGCAAAACGAATGGCTTCTTCTTTGTTTTTAGCGTTTAGCCCTAAAAAAATGTTTTGTTCTGATAATTTAAATAGGGGTGCATTATCAGTGGATTGGTTGCTGCTAGGTATCGTTTCACTTGCTAAACTACTCGCTTGTGAACTTAAAAGATCCGCAACCAATTGGCTATATAATTGACTGTCTAAAAAGTTGGTTAATGATATGTGATGTGCGTTTGGAGCGTGTTGTTTGGCTTGATCGGTTAAGTCTTTATGCGTGATAACTATGTCAACATCATTAGGAAGGTTATTGATTGCTAAATTAGTGACAAAAATATCGAGATTGGCATCTTGTACTTTTTTGCGTAACACACCTGCTCCCATAGCACTAGAGCCCATTCCTGCATCACAAGCCACAATGATTTTTTTCACTTTAGCTAAGTCAAGTATTCCATTTGTAATACCTTTTGATTCGTTTTTCATTGCAGAAACATTCGATTTTGCATCTTCAAGACTTTTGTCTGTCTCTTTGGTTGTTTTTAATAAAATCGCAGAAACGATAAAAGTAACCGTAGTTGCAGCAATGACAGAAAAAATTACGCCAAGCATAGATGATTTTGGTGTGACGGCAAGAACGGCAATGATTGAACCTGGTGATGCAGGTGAGCTTAACCCCGCTCCAAATAATGTTAAAGTAAATACGCCTGTCATTCCACCTAAAATAACCGCAATAATAAGACGTGGATTCATCAATACATAGGGGAAGTAAATTTCATGGATCCCACCAAAGAAGTGAATGATTGCTGCGCCACTGGCTGAACTTTTTGCTGATCCTTTACCAAAAAACATATAAGCGAGTAATAAACCTAAGCCAGGGCCAGGGTTGGCTTCGATTAAAAAGAAAATAGATTGAGAATGTTCAGCCGCTTGTTGAATACCTAATGGTGAGAATATACCGTGGTTAATGGCATTATTTAAGAAAAGGATCTTAGCGGGTTCAATAATGATCGATGTTAAAGGTAATAAATTATGCTCAACTAAGAAATTAACGGCAATAGTTAATTTACCAGATGCAATAACGACAGCAGGACCAATTGCGAAAAAAGCAAGCAACGCAAGTAGCATACCGATAATACCCGCTGAGAAATTATTGGCTAACATTTCAAAACCGCTTTTGATTTTACCGTCTACACTTTTATCAAATTGCTTTATTACCCAGCCAGCAAGTGGGCCGACGATCATTGCTCCTAAGAACATGGGAATATCTGAACCAACAATGACGCCCATTGTTGTGATTGCACCAACCACTGCACCTCGTTCACCGTGAACTAATTTACCACCAGTATAACCAATCAATAGTGGTAATAGGTAGGTAATCATAGGTCCAACTAGCTTGGCAATCGTTTCATTTGGATACCAGCCTGTTGGAATAAAAATAGCGGTAATAAATCCCCAAGCAATAAACGCGCCGATATTTGGCATTACCATATTACTTAAGAATCGCCCAAAATTTTGGACTTTCAATTTGATGTTTGAGGTTGTCATAATATTCATCTTTCCTTATTGATTGGTATAATCTTTATGCAGTTATTGTAGAGGGATTTTGTTATTCGATTCATCAAAAAAAATTGATAAGTGTGATGAATATCACATTGTTAAAACCATTCCATTTTTTATTTTTGTGATTAAGATCACATTTACTTGGTATAAAAAGCAAAGTTTTAAGTCCAATAGACTAAAACGTATGTTTTCCTGAAACTTATTTTACAAAATAAGTGAACTTTGCCAAACTTGTTAACAAAGCCTTGCGCCATGATAAAAAATCACTGGAAAACTTGTCACAGTAAAAATTTTAGTATTCGTTGATGTTATGTGAGAACTTTAGTTTTGATTACGATCTCAAAACCATACCATCAGTCCCCACATTTAATCTAGCGGGCTTTACTCCACGGTAACCGATTTTGCTAAATTACGAGGTTGATCAACATCAGTGCCTTTGAGCAAAGCAACATGATACGCCAGTAGTTGGGTGGGCACTGTGTAGTAGATTGGTGCGGTAAGTTCTTCAATATGGGGTAGATTGATGATGTGCATGGTGTCATCACTGACAAAACCCGCATCTTGCTCGGCAAAGACATACAGTTGACCGCCACGTGCTCGCACTTCTTCGATATTGGATTTTAGTTTTTCTAGCATTTCGTTGGTTGGTGCCATCACAATCACTGGCATATCCGCATCAATTAATGCAAGAGGGCCATGTTTGAGTTCACCTGCAGCATAAGCTTCGGCGTGGATGTAGGAGATTTCTTTGAGTTTTAACGAAGCTTCCATAGCAATTGGATATTCATCGCCCCTCCCTAAGAATAACGCATGATGCTTATCAACAAATTGCTCTGCTAATTTTTTAATTTGTGGTTCAGACATAAGCACTTGTTCAATGCGGTTTGGCAAGGTTTGTAAGGCGTGGACAATTGCTTGCTCGGTGCTTTGTGCCATATTATTTAAACGTCCTAATTTTGCAACTAGTAGCAATAAAACCGTTAATTGTGTGGTAAAGGCTTTAGTTGATGCAACACCAATTTCAACCCCTGCTTTGGTTAATAAAACGAAATCGGCTTCACGCACGAGTGTGGATGCCGCTACATTACAGATGGCAAGGGTACTTAAGTAATGGTTTTCTTTCGCCAATCGCAAGGCAGCTAGTGTATCTGCGGTTTCGCCTGATTGTGAAAGAGTAATAAATAGACTGTTTTTGCGACGGGCGGGGTTGCGGTAACGAAATTCTGAGGCAATTTCGACATCGCATGGTATACCTGCTAAGGCTTCAAACCAGTAGCGCGCCACCATACCGGCATTATAAGCGGTGCCACAGGCAACAATTTGCACATGCTCAACCTGCTTTAGTATATTTTTTGCATTATCGTCCAGTTCTGATAAATCCACTTTACCATGCGCCATACGACCTTCAAGGGTATTTTTAATCGCATTAGGTTGTTCGTAGATCTCTTTTTGCATATAGTGGCTATAGCCTGCTTTGCTACCCGCATCATATTTTGCATCAGACTCTATACATGGCCTTGTTACTTCATGATGATTCTTGTCTAAGATTGTCACTGTGCGGTGTGTGATAAGTGCGGTATCACCTTCTTCCAAATAGATAAATTGGCGGGTGACAGGTAATAGCGCTAATTGATCTGATGCGATAAAGTTCTCGCCTATGCCACAACCAATAACTAAAGGACTGCCGGAGCGCGTTGCAACTAATATCTCTGGGTTGCGCGTGTCCATAATGACTGTGCCATAAGCGCCTCGTAGTTGCGGGATAGCTTTTTGCACGGCGTCAAATAAGGAGCAATCTTCGGTTGATATAATGTCATGAATTAAGTGGGCAATAACCTCGGTATCGGTTTCTGAACGGAATTGGTAGCCTTTGGCGATCAGCTTTTCACGCAATGGTTCAAAATTTTCAATAATTCCATTATGCACGACAGCGATAAAGCCAGATACATGTGGGTGGGCGTTATGTTCAACTGGTTCACCATGGGTTGCCCATCGAGTATGCGCAATTCCGGTAGCTCCTTGTAGTGGATGTTTTGCAATGGCATCTTTTAGTGCTTGCACTTTGCCAACACGGCGAACGCGTTGCAGTTCGCCGTCTGGTGAAATAATTGCCAGTCCTGCTGAGTCATAACCACGATATTCTAATCGTTTTAGACCTTCTAATAATATTTCAGCAACATCACGTTTGGCGATAGCTCCCACGATTCCACACATAGTTTATTCCTCGTTAGTTAACTTTGTAGGTCGTTTCCAACCAGCAAGTTGTTTTTGTTTAACTCGACTTACAACCAATTCGTTATCATTTACATTATTGGTAACGGTTGTGCCTGCTGCAATAGTTGCACCTTTACCCACTTTTACCGGTGCAATCAATTGTGTGTCAGAACCGACAAACACATCATCTTCAATAATAGTTCTAAATTTATTGGCGCCATCATAATTACAAGTGATAGTGCCTGCACCAATGTTGACATTACTGCCGATTTCGCTGTCGCCAAGGTAGCTTAAGTGCCCAGCTTTGGTGGCTTTGCCCAGATGCGCTTTTTTTAATTCAACAAAATTGCCGACATGGGCTTGTTCGTCAAGTTGTGAGCCAGGTCGTAGGCGAGCAAAGGGACCGATAGTACACTGTTTAGCGATAGTTGAATCTTCAATAATGCTATACGGACTGATATTTGAGTTATCATCAATCGTGCAATTTTTTAAGATACAACCTGCACCAATAAATACGTTATTACCTAATGTGACATTGCCTTCAATAACCACGTTACAATCAATGGTGACATCTTTACCGTGCGAGAGTGTGCCACGTAAGTCAAAGCGATTTGGATCAAGCAGTGTCACACCAGCGAGTAATAAGTGTTGAGCTTGCTGATGTTGATATCGTCGTTCTAATGTTGCCAATTGCAGGCGATTATTGACACCTTCAACTTCAAATGGTTGTACTGGGTGCGAGGTTAATATGTCATAACCATCTTGGTGCGCAAAAGCAATAATGTCGGTTAAGTAAAACTCTTGTTGCGCATTATTGTTGGTTAAACGAGATAACCAATTTTTCAATAATTTGCCAGTAACGAGCATGATACCGGTGTTAATTTCATTGATTTTTTGTTGCTCAGGGGTGGCATCTTTTTGTTCCACAATGGCAACGACTTTACCGTTGTGGCGTTCAATGCGTCCATATCCAGTTGGATTATCGAGTATTACCGTCAATAATGCGATGCCTTGTTTGGGTTTGCTAGCAATTAAAGTTTGTAGCGTTTGAACCGATATAAGAGGTGTGTCGCCATATAAAATTAAGATATCTTCATCATCTTGAATATAAGGGATAGCTTGTTGAACAGCATGGCCAGTGCCGAGTTGTTCAGCTTGATAAATCAGCTGCACATGTTGATTTTTAAGTACATCTTCAAGCTGTGCTTTGCCATGTCCATAAACAATATTAATGCGGTTGGTATTTAGTTGTTGAACTGTATCAATAACATGTTGTAACATCGGTTTTTCGCCGATTTTATGTAAAACTTTAGGTAGGTTGGAATACATCCGTGTGCCTTTTCCTGCCGCCAAAATAATAGCACTCAGTTTTGGAGGTGAAATTGCCATAATCAGTTCCAGTCTGGTTAAATTAGCCTAATACTATAATCAAAGTTTTTAATGAAATCATCCACAATCTTTTAATTTTTATCATAAAAAAAGTAATATTGATATTTACCAATGGGTTTAACAAAAAAGGAGGTCATGTTATGAATTCCGTGATGAAAGTTTTATTACTCTATACCACACACGAAAAACAAACACTTAAGATTATGCAACGTATAAAATCGCGTCTTTATGGTAAATGTGAGTGCGACATTATTGAACTGCTACCCGATACTAAAATCGATCTAACTCAATACCAAGCAGCTTTATTGGGTTGTTCGATTCGTTATGGGTTTTATGGCAAAGTGATGAAAGCGTTTATTGATAAGCATTATCAGCAATTAAATAAGATGAAGTCTGGATTTTTTGGGGTAAATTTGGTGGCAAGAAAACCCAATAAAAATACGCCAGAAACGAATTTATACACCAAAAAATTCTTAGCTAAAATAGCATGGAAGCCAACCATTACTGCAGTTTTTGCTGGCGCGCTGTATTATCCACAATATAATTGGTTTGATCGCAATATGATCCGTTTGATTATGTGGTTAGGAAAGGGCGATACTGATGTGACAAAACCAATGATTGAATATACTGATTGGACAAAGGTAGATGAGTTTGCCGATCAGTTTTATGCTTAAATGCATAGTTTCCTGAAACTTTTTCACAAACAAATCGATATTTTTCTAAACTTATCAACTTTTCAAGTTCTTTTAAATAAACTTTGTGATATAGATCAACATTTCGGCTAAAAAGGTGTACAATACCGCGCCTATAGAATGTGTCTCCTAATTGGAATTTTAATTGTGATTGAAAATTTAAGAAATATTGCCATTATTGCCCACGTTGACCATGGTAAAACGACTTTGGTTGACAAGTTATTAAAACAGTCAGGTACGTTAGATAATCTACGTGGTGACGATAACGAACGTATCATGGACTCTAATGCGCTTGAAAAAGAACGTGGTATTACCATTTTAGCTAAAAATACCGCTATTGATTGGAATGGTTACCGAATTAATATCGTTGACACCCCAGGACATGCTGATTTTGGTGGTGAAGTTGAACGTGTTATGTCGATGGTTGATTCTGTACTATTGCTTGTTGATGCAATGGATGGACCAATGCCACAAACGCGTTTTGTAACGCAAAAAGCATTTGCTTATGGTTTAAAACCGATTGTAGTTATCAATAAAGTTGATCGTCCCGGTGCACGTCCTGATTGGGTTGTTGATCAAGTGTTCGATCTGTTTGTTAATTTAGGGGCTACTGATGAACAGTTAGATTTCCCTATCGTTTATGCTTCAGCATTAATGGGGATCGCAGGTTTAGATCATGAAAATATGGCTGAAGATATGACGCCATTATTTGAAGCGATTGTTAAATATGTTGAGCCTCCAAAAGTAGATTTAGACGGACCATTCCAAATGCAAATTTCTCAACTTGATTATAATAATTATGTTGGTGTTATTGGTATTGGTCGTATTAAACGTGGTCGCGTTAAACCAAATCAACAAGTAACTATCGTTGATAGTGAAGGTAATAAACGGACCGGCAAAGTAGGGCAAGTTCTTGGCCATTTAGGACTACAACGTTATGAAGCTGAAGTTGCCGAAGCTGGCGATATTATTGCATTAACGGGTCTTGGTGAACTCGGTATCTCCGATACAATTTGTGATAATAGCTGCGTTGAAGCATTACCTGCGTTAACTGTTGATGAACCAACTGTAACTATGTTCTTTAATGTCAATAGCTCACCATTTGCTGGTAAAGAGGGTAAATATGTCACTTCTCGTCAAATTCTTGAGCGTTTAAATAAAGAGCTTGTCCATAATGTTGCTCTTCGTGTCGAAGAAACGCCAGATCCCGATGCCTTTAGAGTCTCTGGTCGTGGTGAATTGCATTTGTCAGTACTCATCGAAAATATGCGCCGCGAAGGTTATGAGCTAGGGGTTTCTCGTCCTAAAGTTATCTTTAGAGAAATTGATGGTAAAAAACAAGAACCATTCGAACAAGTTACGCTTGATATTGAAGAACAACATCAAGGTTCAGTGATGGAAGCACTTGGTTTACGTAAAGGTGACCTAACAAATATGCTACCAGATGGTAAAGGTCGCGTACGTTTAGATTATGTCATTCCAAGCCGTGGGCTTATTGGTTTTAGAACTGAATTTATGACCATGACCTCAGGTACCGGTTTGCTTTATTCGACCTTTAGTCATTACGATGATGTTCGTCCAGGCGAAATTGGTCAACGTAATAATGGCGTAATGATTTCAAACGGTACCGGTAAAGCATTGGCTTATGCGCTATATGGCTTACAAGACCGTGGTAAATTATTCTTAGGTCATGGTGCTGAAGTTTATGAAGGTCAAATTATTGGTATTCATACTCGCTCAAACGATTTGACGGTTAACTGTCTAACCGGTAAAAAATTAACCAACATGCGAGCATCAGGTACCGATGAAGCAACAACACTTTCACCACCAATCAAAATGTCATTAGAACAAGCATTAGAGTTTATTGATGATGACGAATTAGTGGAGGTTACACCATTATCGATCCGTTTACGTAAACGTCATTTAACTGAAAATGATCGTAAACGTGCGTATAGAAGTGGTAATAAAGACTAGTGTAGTATTAATGCTACCGTAATACGAAAACCTCGCTGCTTAGCGAGGTCGACTTAATAACAAACCTCGATACAATTCGGGGTTTATTTTTTTTGCAAAAAATAAGCTTTTTAATTTTCGTCTATTTTGATAATAAACGATATTGTTTTCAATGTGCTCAATGAGAACGCTAAAAGCTATTTTTTCCCTGCGACTGGTCTATTCTTTTTATCATTTTTTATAATTTAAGGAAAATAACCGTTGATGTTGTACAAGTATTTTGTACAATGTTTGCGGATTAATTAAGTTTTCAATGAGGAAATATTATGAGGCATATTAGTTATTCAGCAGCGAGAGCAAATTTATCAGCAAAAATGGATGAAGTTGTAAATGACAGAATGCCAACTATTATTACACGTCAGAATGGAGATAATTGTGTCTTAATGTCATATGAAGAATATTCATCTTTAGAAGAAACAGCACGCTTATATCGTTCGCCTGCAAATACAGCTCATTTGTTGCGTTCATTAGAACAAATTAATAGTGGAAAATTGCAAGAGCATGAGTTGAACGATGAATAAATTATTTTCTGATGAGTCTTGGAGTGATTATCTATATTGGCAGAAAACTGATAAAAAAATGATTAAACGCATCAATGAACTTCTTAAAGATATTAGCAGAACACCATTTTCTGACCTAGGTAAGCCCGAAAGCCTAAAGTTTAATTTATCTGGCTATTGGTCAAGAAGGATTGATAGTGAACATAGATTAGTTTATAAAATTGAAAATAATTGCATTATTATTCTATCGTGTCGTTATCATTATTGAAACTAGAAAGTAGCCAACAAAGTTGGCTCAGATTGTTGAACCCCGCTATTTAGCGAGGTTTTTTTTGGCTTTTACTCTGGCAATGGCGTCAGCTATTGACTGTTTACGATCAGTGGGGGTGCTGATCTTGTTTGTCGTCGGCATAGTGCCTGGAAACAAAATGGTTGGTGGAACTAACTGATTATGGCCTAATCGCTGTTGCTTTTTCTGAGTTAGCGCTAACTCTTCTGATTCATTCAATACGCGGCCTAACGTACTTAATGTAATACAGTCTGTTGGGCAAGTATTGATACAATTACTACACGAAGTACATAACTGTGGCAGTATTGTGTGCAATACTTGTTTGCTACCGACAATAGCATCAGTTGGGCAAACACGGATGCATTTGCCACAGCCAATACAGTTTTCTTCGTCAATAAATGCTTTATATTGTTGTTGGGTTTGCATAATCACTTCTTGCATTAACTTAAACCTACAATATTACCATCTTTGTCAATATCAATTTGTCTATAAGCTGGATTAGTGCCTAGTCCTGGCATGGTCATTACATTACCAGCATAAACACGAATAAAACCAGCACCAGCAGATATCGCTAAGTGACTAATATCAACATCAAAATCGGTAGGGACATTTTTTAGATTGGCATCAGCACTAATTGACATGGGGGTTTTAGCAATACAAAGAGGCAAATGATCGAGTTTTAATGCTTCGATCTCTTTGATATTTTCCAGTGCTTGTGCTGATAAATTAGCTTTGTTGGCACCGTATTTTTTTACCATAGTTTGGATTTTATCAGCAAGTGACATGTTGTCAGGATAAGGTAATTTGATCTCACTTGGCATATCACATGCTTTGATAATATGCTCAGCCAGTTTTTCTGCGCCTTTACCGCCTTGAGTGAAAACTTCACTCACTTCACAAGCAAACGCCCCATGCTTAATGGCATATTTTTGTAAAAAGGCTAGTTCTTCTTCACTGTCGTGTGGAAAGCGGTTAATAGCAACAATCACTTGTAGCCCATAACTTTTAGCATTGTTGATATGCCATGCTAAATTAGCCGCACCAATTTCAAGCAGCTCCACATTAGATTCTGAGATTTCTTTTGGAATCGCTTGCCCTGGTTTGATATTATATTTACCGCTGTTAGATTTTAAGCTACGAACCGTTGCAACAAGCACCACACATGAGGCTTTTATTCCTGCTTGGCGATATTTAATATTAAAGAATTTTTCCATGCCCATATCTGAGCCAAAACCAGCTTCGGTTACGACATAATCGGCAAGTTGTAAAGCAATGCGATCGGCAATGACTGATGAGTTGCCATGGGCAATATTAGCAAAAGGTCCTGCATGAATAAGTACCGGCGTATTTTCAACTGTTTGCATCAGGTTTGGATTAATCGCATTTTTAAGTAACACTGTCATAGCGCCCGCAACTTCAAGTTGTTCCGCGGTAATCGCTTCGCCTTGAGTATTATAAGCTAAAATAATACGCCCAATGCGCGTGCGCATATCGTGCAAATCTGAGGCTAATGCTAAAATTGCCATAAGTTCTGACGCTGCAGTAATCTCAAAGCCATCTTGACGTGTAATGCCATTAACACCACCACCGACACCAACGGTAATCTTACGAAGTGCACGATCATTATGATCCATCACACGTTTCCACTCAATACGATTTACATCGATATTAAGACGCGGCAAGCCCGTTTGTGCGGTAAATTCATCGCCCAAGCGTTCTTCATGATAAAGGCGCGAATCTAATGCGGCTGATGCCAAATCATGGGCGGCGGTAATAGCGTGAATATCACCAGTTAAATGTAGATTTAAGGTTTCCATTGGCAATACTTCGGCTTGACCACCGCCAGCAGCACCACCTTTTACACCAAATACAGGGCCTAAACTTGGTTGACGGATACAAGCAATGGCTTTTTTTCCAATATAATTTAAGCCTTCACTTAGCCCGATAGTATTCACCGTTTTTCCCTCACCAAGTGGAGTTGGCGTGATAGCGGTAACTAACACCAATTTGCCGTTAGGTTTGCTTTGGTTGGCTTTAAGAATGGATAAATCGATTTTTGCCACGTGTTTGCCATAAGGCAGGATAAATTCTTCTGGAATGTTGCATTGTTTAGCGATTTCAGTAATTGGGCGTAAAGGCATATTAGTTCTCATCTAACAATAAATTGGACTATCAGTATAAATAATTTAAATAGCCGAATAAAGCGACAATTTTATCTTTATTGATTTTCGGCACAAGTCGCAATTATCTTGTTATAATAACTTAATACATTCAATAAAAGGAAAATAGTTAAATGAATTGGTTTTCTGAGTATTCACTTTTTTTAGCTGAAACAGCAACAGTTGTTATTGCAATTTTAGCGGTACTTATTTTTATATTAAGCCAACGCCGTAAGTCAGCAACGGTGGCAGGACGTTTGTCAGTCAAAGACATTAGTCAAGAATATGAGCAAGTTAAAGATGATATGTTAATGTCAAGTATGGACGAACTAGAAGCTAAGCTGTTTATGAAAGATCTTAAAAAACAGAAAAAACTTGAAAAGAAACAGGCAAAATTAGCGGCTAAACAAAAAAAGAAACAAGTTAACAAGCAAAAAAACTCTGACGAACAGTCAACGCTAGATAATACAACGCAGCTAGCAGAAAGTAATACCGATCAGCAAGCAAAACCAAAATTGTTTGTATTGTCTTTCAACGGCAGTATGGATGCGCATGAAGTTGAAGAATTACGTCAAGAAATTACCGCTGTATTGGCTGTTATTAAACCAGAGGATAAAGTTGTGGTTAAGCTTGAAAGCCCTGGCGGGGTAGTCCATGGCTATGGGCTTGCTGCATCCCAGCTATTACGGTTTAGACAGCGTGATATTCCTTTTACCGCAGTTGTTGATAAAGTTGCGGCAAGTGGTGGGTATATGATGGCATGTACTGCTAATAAAATTGTGGCAGCGCCATTTGCCATTGTGGGGTCTATTGGTGTGGTTGCACAAATTCCTAACTTTAATCGTTTACTTAAAAAACATGATGTGGATATTGAGTTACAAACAGCAGGTGCATATAAACGTACGTTAACCATGTTTGGCGAAAACACCGAAGAAGGTCGCCAAAAATTCAAACAGGAATTAGAAGAAACTCATCTTTTATTTAAAGATTTTGTTAAAGAGTATCGTCCAAACGTGGATATCGAACAAGTTGCCACTGGCGAGCACTGGTTTGCGACGCAAGCCAAAGATAAAGGCTTAGTTGACGAAATTAGCACTAGTGATGACTTTATTTTATCTCATTTAAAAACACATAAAATTATCGCTGTTAGTTATCAACGCAAGCAAAAACTATCAGAAAGAATTTCGAAAAACGTCGTAAAAAGTGTCGAAAAATTATTTTTTAGACAAGGAAATGGGCTGTAATAGCCCTTTTTTGATTAAGAAAAATTTTTCGATTTGATCTTTCGTAGTTAATTATACAGGCAGTCATAATTAGCTGCCGTATATTGTTGTGGTTTTTGCATTGTCTAAAATCGTTTGATAATAATTGAAGTATTTATTCCACCAAATGCAAAATTGTTGGTTTGAAAATATTCAATATCTAATTTTCGACCTGTCCCAACTAAATAGTCAAGGTCACCACATGCAGGATCAATATTATTCAGATTAATTGTTGGATTGAACCAACCCGAGTGCATCATTTCAAGTGTTAGCCAGGCTTCTACGGCGCCACATGCTCCAAGAGTATGCCCGAAATAACTTTTTAACGATGAGATAGGAGTTTTATTGCCAAATATTTCGGCAGTTGCATTACTTTCGGCAATATCACCACGATTGGTTGCGGTGCCATGAGCACTGATGTAACCTATATTTTCAGGCGATAGATTAGCTTTTTTTAATGCTTGCTCCATGCATATTTTCATAGTTTCTTTACGTGGTTGAGTGATATGGCTAGCATCACAATTAGTCATAAAACCGACGATTTCGCCATATATTTTTGCTCCTCGCGCCTTTGCGTGCTCATATTCTTCAAGAATCAAAGCGCCAGCTCCTTCACCAATTACTAAACCGTCGCGATTTTTGTCAAATGGGCGAGGGGAACTTTTTGGACTATCATTCTTTTGACTGGTAGCAAATAAAGTATCAAATACTGCTGCTTCTGAGGGACATAATTCTTCTGCACCACCAGCAACCATTGCTGTTTGCATACCATATTTGATTGCTTCATAAGCATAACCAATAGCTTGACTACCTGATGTGCAAGCGCTAGAAGTCGTAATAACTCGTCCTTTCAATCCAAAAAATAATCCAGTATTGACAACAGTAGTATGTGGCATCATTTGTACGTAAGTTGTAGCTGTAATATTGTTGGTATGTTTTTCATTTAGCATTGTTGCAAATGAAGCAACTGGTTGTGTACTACCTGTTGAAGAACCAAAAGCAATTCCTGTTTCACCATTTGCAATAATTGGATCATCAAGTAGCCCCGCTTTTTCAAGGGCTATTTCTGTTGCCTTAGTCGATAATAGGGATACTCTTCCCATGGAGCGTATTTTTTTTCGGGTATAATGCTCAGGGACGGTAAAATTATCGATAGGTGCACCTAATTTTGTGTGCAATCCATCATATATTTCCCATTCGGGCATATATCTCACTGCGTTTTCTAATTTTTTTAACTTTTCTTGTATAGTAATCCAGTCATTACCAAATGCTGTAACACCACCCATCCCTGTTATGACAACTCTTTTAGTCATATCATCCCTCCGTTGATTGAAATTACTTGGCGTGTTATATATCCCGCTATATCAGACATCAAATAACTTGCTAATCCCGCCACTTCATTCACTTGTCCCATGCGTTTTAATGGTATTATTTTCATTGCTTCTTGTAATGCAATAGGTTCCATATCTAATATACCCGTATCAATTAAACCAGGTGCAATACAATTTACTGTGATTTTACGTTTAGCAAGCTCAAGCGCTAGAGCTTTGCTTGCTCCAATTAAACCGGCTTTTGCAGCACTATAATTAACTTGCCCACGATTACCCATCAAACCAGAAATTGAAGATATCACAATAATCCGTCCGCCGTTACGAAGTCCTATCATTGGCATAATGCAAGGATGCAAAACATTGTAAAAACTGTCAAGATCGGTATGAATGACATTATTCCAATCATCGTCGGTTAAAGCTGGGAAAGCACCATCACGGATGATACCTGCATTATTTACAACACCATAATATGCGCCATGAAGTTCGATATCAGCTTCAATGGTTTGTTTACATTGTATACGATTACTTACATCAAATTGTATTAATCGAGCCGTACCGCCTGTTTTTTCAATATCATTTTTTGTCTCAATCGCACCTTGTTTATCATTATGGTAGTGAACTACAATTGCAAAGCCATCTTGTGAAAGTTTGCAAGCAATAGCTTTGCCAATTCCTTTACTGGCGCCAGTTACCAGGATTGTTCGTTTCATTTCTTTTCTTCTCCTAATCGATTTTGGCCAAATAAATAATCTAATTCAGTTTGATCGGGTTCATAAACATTGAGTTTTCCTGAAACGACACATTGATCGTCGATCTTTATTTGACAATCGAAATTAGCTAGTTTGGTATCAAAAAGAACCAAGTTTGCATGTATAATCAAATTGCTGTAGTGGGGAAAGGTTGGTAATGATGTTTTGATTGATCTTCCACCTAATAACATACCTAATTGTGGTTTTTTATTGTTAATAATACCATGGTATCCATTCCATACACCAATGGTTTGAGCCATTAATTCAATGGTATATAAATTGGGTAATTCATTATTTTCGTTTAAAAAAGGTGCCAGAATACCATTTTTATTAACTTGAACACTACAGATGCATTGTTCATCATCAATTAAATGAACTTTTTCTACCATGACCATTGGTTTTTCATGAGGTAAATAATAAATCGCTGGGTAATATTGCATTATATTTTTCCAATAATTAGAGATGCATTGTTACCACCAAATGCAAAAGAATTTGACATTATAACTGGAGCATTTAATGTCATGCGATTTGTAACAATATTGATTTTGTCGAGAGTTTCATCAAATGGTGAGATTGAAAAATCCTGTTGTGGTAAATAAATATCTTGGTGAAGTAATAAGGTGCTAATGGCTAATTCTGTCGCTGCAGCACTACCTAAAGTATGACCGGTAAGATGTTTAGTTGAGCTACATGGTGGTAAATTTCGATTGAATAGGCGATAAACAGCTTTACTTTCTGCAAGATCATTCAATATTGTTGCTGTTCCATGAAGGTTGATATAACCAATGTCATTGGTCGTTAATTTTGCATCATTTAAAGCTGCATACATTGCTTTTTCAGCCCCTAATCCTTCTGGATGGGGTGATGAAATATGATGTGCATCGGATGATTCCCCAGTACCTAAAATAGCGATATTGCTTGTTTCTTCTTTGGTAAGTAAAAATATAGCGCTTGCTTCGCCAATATTAATTCCATTTCGGTTTTGTGCAAAAGGCATACATGGACTTGCCGAAAGTGATTCAAGCGCATTAAATCCATTAATTGGCATTCGGCTTAGGCTATCTGCCCCTCCAACAATTGCTGCATCAACTATGCCTGACTCAATCAATCTTTTACCACTAATAATTGCTTTAGCACTAGATGTGCAGGCTGTTGATATTGTGTAACTAGGGCCTTTTAAACCAAGCAAAGCTGTTAAAAAGCACGATGGATCACCTAACTCTTGTTGATTATAAGAAAAGGATTGCAAATGACTATGTTTTTGTAGGTAATGTTTTAAATTGACATCCCCTTCATGAATACCCGAGGTGCTTGTCCCCATAATAATTGCTATTCGTTTATTTCCGTGGCGTAAAATAGCATCATCAATTTCTGATTGAATTTGTAAGTAAGCTCCATACAGTAATCGGTTATTCCGTGTTGCATATTGCGACAAATGTTTAGGTATTTTAGGTAAATCAGTTTTGACTTTACCTAGCCATGTTTTTTGGTTGTTTAGTAACCAACCGCTTTCTTCAATTAAACAATGAGATGCACAATATAGTTTAAGTAGCTTCTGTTTAATTTCATTTATAGAATTACCTAAAGTATTGATTGCCCCAAGAGCTGTAATATAAATCATTTATTTTGTATCCATACTTTGTATTGCGATTTTATAACCAAATATATGATGCTTAATTTGAGTCGGTTTTCTTATCTTAGCAGATGGTTGTTCTGCATAGGCTATATCAATTATGATTTCTTGTTTATTATTGATCAATGTTCTATGTAATTCGCTATCAATGAGTTGCCAACCTGCGGGTAACACGGTCTGCCACTCTTTTATAGGTAAAATACTTAGCATAATATCAGATAAAACTTGTTCAGGCGCCGGTAGCTCTTTAATAAAAATATTGTGTTTTGTTTTTACTAGCTTTCCATCATAGTCAATTTCAAATAACTTGAAGCCTAGAGCAGAAAGACCAATTACTTTTAATTGGTTGTTGTTAATATCGACTATGGCAATAATTGAGTTTTCCAGATCATTATATTTAAATTTTAATAGTTGTTGATCATGATAATGTTGTTTTATATTTATTATTGGAAGATTAATTTTAACTTCTCTGGTGAGCCATGCTTGAGATTGTGTTTTATTTGCACAGCCAGCTACTAATATCACTAACATCATTATGGTTAAAACTAAATATTTTTTCATTATGTATTACCTATTCTGAATTTTTTATGATTTTTCTTAATAATTTATGTGTTTTTTATAGCTAATGGTGCAAATATAAAGGCGGCAAAAATGCCACTTGTTAACACTATTCCAAAACACATTATGGCATTTGTGTGGCTAATTATCAGTAGTCCAAAGGATAATAAGGTTGTTAGAGCTGCCATTGTAACTGCTAATAAGGCACTTTTGGTTTGGCATTTATAATTACCTAAAAAGAGACTATAGTCGATACCAATACCAATGACAAGAATGAGTGCTAACATTGAAAATAGATTCAATGGTTGGTGAATGATGCCATGTACAGATAGAGCAACTCCAATTGATAGTAATGTCGGTAGGGTGCTTTTTAATGCTGTAATTAAGCCATATTTGCGATTGTAGAAAATAAAGCAGATACAGATAACAATTACCGCACCTGTAATTAATTGAGATAAGTGTATTCTATAGTTGGTAAACATATTATTAAATTCAGTATGGCGATCAAGCCAATAGATGCCATTATTTATTTGTGATAATGCATTGATCTCGCTTAATTGTTTAACGTTACCAATAGGTATTAATGTTGCACTTTTACCGTTTGGTAGTGATAGCCATAGTAAATTTTGCCCTTGACTAATTTCGCTTTTTACCCAGATTTCTGGTGTGATAAAACTGTTTGAATCTTCAGTATCTGGTACTTTAACATTGATACCTATTTGTTTGAGCGAAGATAAAATTTCAGGTGTATATTTGTTTATTAAAGCAATATTATGTTGTTGTTTTTCAATTGAGGGTAAAGTAATGGTTTGATATTGTTGAAAGACACCACGCTGTTTTGCTTGTTCTAATTTTGGCAGAAACGATTCAAGCCGTTGTAATGTTTGTTCTGCTGTATCACCAAATACGATAAACCATTTTTGATCCGAGGATTGGTGAGTAATATTTATTATATCTTGCTCTTCTTTTTGGATATCAGCAGGTAAAGCTTGTAACTTGCTGATATCATCATCAATTTCTAAATTATTAAAACCATAACTAATAAATACTATTGCAACTGATAAAGTTATCCATTGCATATTTTTATTTTTCCACAATTTAAGCCAAAAGGTGAAGAAGCGATGTCCGACATTTTGGCGTACAGGTATTTTCTTTACTAAGAAAGGATACCAGCAAGTGACAGTTAAAAAGGCGCCAATTAAACCAAATACAGCAAAAATAGATAGCTGTTTTAACCCTGAGAATGGTGCAATTAACAAAATAAGATAAGCAATAAAACTGGTGCACAATGCGATAGTTAAGGTTGATATTAGTTTTTTTAAACTGACATAAGGTGATTCATTATTGCCATGAAGTAATCGTTCAGTTAGATAATGTAATGAATAATCAATGGTTATTCCAATTACGCTAGTACTCATTACTAACGTCATAACGTGAATTTCGCCAAATATCATTAATACTGCGACTAATCCACAAACAATACCAATTAAAATTGATAATAGAGAAAGAAGAATAGGAGTAATAGAGCGAAATACAGCAATTATCAATACAATAATACCGATGATTGAAAGGCTTCCTATTGTGGAAATATCTTTTTTAGCTTCAATACTTGCATTATCGCTGTAGAAAAGCACACCTCGCTTTAATATTTCTGTCCCGGGATAATTTGTTTTTAATTGTTCACTTAATGTTTCCAGCGCGGTAACGATTTGGTGTGATTGGTTTAAATCAAATGAAGAACCATTAAGCTGAGCATAAATCATGTACCATACATTACCTTGTTTATCTTGACCTGTTAACCAATTATTTTTAATGGTTAGATTTCCCGTATTGCTAAGTTGTTTTAATTGCGAGGCGCGAGTAAGTAGTAACGGATCTTTATTCAGTTCTGTTGCACTTATTCCACTAAATGGTGAGTATATTTGGCTTTGAATCCAAGCAAAATGTTTATGTGTTTTTAACCTTTCAATCGTATTTTCATCCATTAACTGATAACGATATTTATAAGCAAATTCTCCCCAATTTTTTTGAAATTGATCATCAAAATGTCCATTAATTTGATTAAAAATGGAAAGTTTTTGTAAGTGATGATACCACCAGTTTACTGGCTCTAAATTATTGGGATTGGTGGGTTTAATTAACCAAACAAGTTGTTTATCAAGCCTATCTTGGAAGCCATTAATAAGTTCAGTTGGAACATGGTTAGTTTGTTCCTTAGGTAGTAAGGATAAAACGCTACTATTGAGTTTACTGTTAGAAATAAGGTAGCAGGCAGCTAACAGTAAGCAAATAACAGTAATAACCCATAAAATTGCTTTATGTTTAAGTTTTATTATCTTATTTGAATAGCAATTGTTCATGTTTTGTTAGTTTTGATGTTTTGTGATTTTTAAATGTAATTAAAGTTTTATCGTTTTGTTTATCATCTATAGTGATAGTTTGTAGGTATGTGTTACCGTTTAATATTATTTGTTTAAAAATTTTATTTAACGGAGCATTTTTGGGCGTAAGTATAAGCGTCCATTGTTGATTTTTTTCTGACAGTATTACGTCAAAATTATTTTCTAGTATTTGCTTATCAGCAGTAAAAATTGCTGTTAATAAATGATTAAATTGAAATAGCTGAGGTTGGCTCTCCGCAGTAATTATTTGAGGTTGTTGTTCGTCGATACTTTGTTCCATTCGCTGTTGATTCATTTTTAACGTCATGGTAAAAGGTGTTTGTTGGTGCCACCATAATCCTAAATTTTGAGAAATAATCATTTTTCCTGTTGAATGTAATGGAGTTGATAGCCCATTTATGTAACGCGCTTGTATAAAATCAGCACGAATAATATTCTGTTTATTAAATTGTTGTTGTAAATCTTCTAGGGTAATTGAATAGGTCAATGTGGAAAAGCACATAACCATTATGGTAATTGCCGTGACTAAGTATTTCTTCATTTTTATAATCCAAAACGTTCTAAAAAAATTGGAGGCGTAATAAAACACATCTCTTGAGTTGATGCTGATATAGCTACTTGAATTGTGTAGCCAGATGTTGTTTTTTTTCCTGTCAAACAATCTATTATTGTGTAATTAATTTTTATGCGATGTTCATATTCTTTTAAGGTAGCAATAATTTGCAAGGTTTGTTCAGCGATTGTTGGCGCAATATATTTTACTCTAGCATCAACAATAGGCCAAAGATAACCCGAGTCAATCATCTGTTTGTAACCATAATTAAATTTTTGGAATAAAGCTTCTCTTGCTTTTTCAAAAAATTTCAGATAGTTACCGTGCCAAACCACACCCATTGCATCTGTATCATGGAATGAAGTGGTATATTCAATAGTCGAACTATGTTCAAAATTATTTTTCATTTTTATCTGTATCTTTATTTAATTTGTTTGGTGTAGGAGGGGTAAATCGCCAAAAATCGTAAAAGTTAAACCAATCCAGTGGAGAAATAAGGCAGTAATGTTCTAATCTTTTTGCATAATCTTGTATAATTCTATTTAGCTCATTTTGTCGATTTTGTCTTGGTAACAAAATTCCATCCGAAAAATGCTCAAAATAGATTTGAAAGCGTCCATTAGGTTTTAGTCCCCAAATTAAATAAACTGGATAACCTAAAGCAGAAGATAAAATAAACGGGCCTTTCGGAAAAGGGGCAAGGTCACCTAAGAAATTAGCCCAACTAATTGAGTTATCCGGCATTCTTTGATGCGGATTGCTTGATGTTCTATCGCCAACAATAGCAACCCATTCACCATTATCTAGTTTTTCTTTTAGTAAAATAGCGGTACTGGGACCCAAAGTATCTACTTGGATTAAATTAATTGCAGATGCTTGATTGACTTCTTGTAATACTTGCTGAAAACGCATAGCATGTTTTTTGAAAACAAGTGCATTAATTTTTATATTATGCGATAACTCGGCAAGTGCTCTACACATTTCTATATCACCAAGATGTGAACAAATTAAAATAATACCTCGTTTATTAGAAATAATATCTAAGCATTCTTTATTGTTGGGAAAATAAAGTTGATCAAGTTTGATGTCGCCATTCCAACTGGCTATTTTATCAAGTAGCGATTCACCAAATCGCTGGAAATGATGAAATGTGGTAAGCTGTTTTTTTTCAACATAAGGGATCTGGTCGTAAAAGTTTTTTATTTTTTCTAAATAGGATTTTGATGCTTGGCGTTGCATGTTTCCAGTTAACCAAAAATAGGTAATAACTGGATACATAATCAACTTTGCAAAATTTCGCCCAAAAAGTTGATAAAGTTTTAGAATAAACCTGATGCCAAATAGTCCTTTCCTTTCAGGTGTCTGCGACCAGTGTCTTTGTTCTTTATTTTTGTATTGTTTCCTTCTAAGTAACAAAGGTAAGCGTGGAATCATTCCAAAAAATAAACGTGTGTGCATCCAAGATATTCGAACATTATCTTTAAATGCGTTGAAATGTGATATACCATCTTTAGGGTAAGTTACATGTGTAGGCACGAAAATAGATGGTGTACCTTGCCAGTACAATCTCACCATGATATCTGTATCGAAATCCATTCTTTTGCCTATTTTAATCTGTTTTATAAGGTCAAGTGTTTGCTGTAGTGGGTAAATACGAAATCCACACATGCTATCTTTGATTGAGAATGATAAGGTTTCAACCCATACCCAAAAATGTGTTATATATCTAGCGATTAATCGATGTTTAGGTACAGAGTTGTCATAGACAGGATAACCAGATATTAAGGCATCGGGATTAAGCTGTGATTGTTCTAGTAGTTGTTTAACAGATTGGCTATCATGTTGCCCATCAGCATCTATTTGTATTGCATGTGTGAAACCATGGTTAAGCGCATATTCGAGACCCGCCATGACTGCTGCGCCTTTTCCTTGATTAGTTGCTAAGTGTAATAGTGTTACCCAAGGATATAAGGCTGAGATTTGTTCCAGTTTTAGTGCTGCATCAGTTGAACTACCATCATCGATTAAAATACATTCTAATTGATAAGGTTCAATATTTTTCAAAACTGTAGGTAAGGTTTCACTATGATTGTAAGACGGAATAACAAAACAGTAGTTAGTTAGTAAGGAATATTGTGCTAATGACATAACGAGAGCTTCCCTGTGCTTGCTACTTTATTGCTATTTGGTGTGATAATAGTATAGCTAAATTCTAATTTTTTTATTTTTTCATACCATGCTAGGTGTAAAATAAGGCGATCTTTGGGAAGAACTGGGCATTGAAATTTGATTACATCAATGGATAATAAGCGCAATGAGTTATCAAAATATTTTTGGGTGTAATAGATTACCCAGTTAAGTTGGGTAACTCCTGGTAATAAAGGTTGCGATTTAAAATGGCCTTCAAACCAAAAAAGATCAGGCGAGATTGTTAGTTCAATATTAGCAGAGGTTTTGCTAATATTAATTGTCTTTTCCTTAGTAAACTTTTTTTTCATTGTTTTTCTGGTGCATCAAATAATATTTTTAAATCAATATAAGAGCATTTCCCTTGAGCGTTTTGGGGTAAAAATTCAACAAATCGCCATTTTTTAGGTATTTCGATTAATGATAATGTATCTTTCAATAAAAGTCGAAAATATTGTGTTAATTCGAAATGTTTATATTCATGTAATAGTTGTTTATATGGTAAAGATAGCTCGATTACTGCGCCAAGTATTGTTCGATTGTTTTGTTCTAGTGGAATAACAATAGCTTGTGCTACTTCATCAAGTTGATTAAATTGTTTTTCAATGAATGTTAGTGATACTCTGTTTTCGGATATTTTTATAATTTTATCTATTCGCCCATTTAGGTAAAAATGATTGTTATCTATTTTCTTTATTTCGTCATGTAATGGTTCAGGTTGGGTTAATAACGGTGAAATTAATAAAGGTGGTTTTGATTGTTTACATTCTATACGCATTGATGGGAATAATTGCCAAAATATATCGGCTTGTGTTTGTTGACGAGTTGCAATGATACCTGTTTCGCTTGAGCCATATATCTCATTAGGAAGAACACCATAGCTTTTCTGGCATAATAGTGCTTCTTTATATGCAAGTTTTCCTCCAGATGAAATTACTTTATCACAATTTATTGTTGGTAATTTGTCATCTAAATTTTTGAGAATTGATGGTGTTGTAATGTAGATAATTTTTTTATGACTCTGAGTGGTTAGTTGTTCTTGATAAAGCACTGGTTCACAAATAAACGGGATTTTACAACAGAGTGGTAACATTATTTTAAATGTTAACCCATACATATGCTCATGGGAAACCGAGGCAATAAATAGATCATTTTTAAACTCCCTCCACTCGGATATAAGTATATCAATCTCTAATTCAAGTTGAGAAATTGATTTTTCAATTGGTTTCGGTAATCCAGTAGAGCCTGAAGTAAACAGTATTAATTTGCTATTTTTAAATCCAGAAGCTATTAACTGTTCTTCTGTAATTGTACGATTTTTATCAATTTGGTTGATATCGATGATTTGTTTGCATAAAAACTGTTGATTGGTAAATTTAATATCATCGATTAATAGTGCGTCGTAGTGCTCCTCCATTTCTTTTGGGTGAGGATTTATTAATATAGGTTGCTTACCAGAATAGAGAAGTGCCAATAAACCTGCAATAAAATTAAAACTATCTTGCATGCGTAATGCCCAACGCTTGTTAGGGTGATTATTCAGTACATTAGTTATTTTTAAAACCTGCTTTTTTAACTCACCTATCGTTAAAGGCTGGTTATTTCTAAATGCTACAATTTCATGTTCTTGTCGTAATAGCTGCTTTGACAATAACATTAGTGTTGTACTTTCTGACGTATTAACCATTCTCCCCCCATAAATAAACCAATCAAAATATAGCTAATTAAACCATTATAAATAGTCCACCAGTACATGTTATTTATCAAGCAAGTTATTAAAGCTATAGCTCCATTAAAAATAAAAAATAAACACCAATATAATGTAACTTTTCGGATATATAAGATAGCTTCTACAGATAAATTTGCATGTTTTAATCTGGCAAATTTTTCTACCATTGTTTGTGGTTGATATAAGGAGTAATAAAAGGCGATAAAAAATAATAGGTTCACTAATACAGGATAAAAAAGGAGTATTTGATATTTAGCACATAACCAACTCATCAACGCCAAAGATAAACCTATACATGCAATAGTCTTTGCCATCCAGCGCATATTTGAAAATAAATTTGGTAAAGTTATTAGTCGTAAAACAAAAGAAAAAACTAAATACAAAATAGCTAAACTAAACCTATTGTAGTATAAAGATAAGTAAATAATAAAAGGATAGCCGACAAATAAGATATTTGTGACAATATTTATTATTAACTTAACTTTATTTATGTTCATTACTTTGCATTCACTAAGTTATTAATGGCTTCAACAATATCTTGTACTGTTCTGACAGATTTGAATGTTTCGGGATCGACTTTTTTACCAATCTTTTTTTGGAGATGCACAACTAAATCAACAGCATCAATGCTATCAAGATCTAATTCTTCGAACAGTTTAGACTCGGGTTTAATATCTTCTGCCGATAGCTCAAAAAGTTGCACCAGTGCAGATTGGACTTGTTCAAAAATTTGTCTCTTGTCCATGCTAATGTCTCTCCTATTGTTGTTGTGATAATATAAAATTAGCTAATGTTTGAATTGAGTAAAACGCTTTTTTTGTGTCTTCATTTTCTGCAGATAAGACAATGCCGTATTTATTTTTAATAGCAAGACCAAGTTCTAAAGCATCAATTGAATCAAGTCCTAATCCATCACCAAATAATGGGGCTTGAGTGTCAATATCATCTGGCATGATAGCTTCTAAATTTAATACATTAATTATGAGCGTCTTAATTTCATTATGTAGTTTTTCCATTAGTTCTCCTTTCTATTGAGCCTGTTTCAGTTTTTCCAGTTTCAGTAAATACTGAAGTCAAATGCCTTGTTAATCTTCTAGCAGCAACGGTTGTATTGGGGCTGATAAAATCCGCAATTGAGATTTTTTCGCCAACAGTTATATTAAAACAAGCTTTTTTTATTGGTATATCATACCATTTTTGCTTTTTAATAAGACAAGGGGGATCACATTTTATGTGGATGATCCGAATATCTACTTGGCAACGTAATGCGATATTAGCAGCACCTCTTTGCAATTTAATTGGTTTATTTGGTACACTTCTTGTACCTTCGGGGAATATCAATATTCGCCCTCCACCAGCTAATATTTGTTGGCTTTGCGGTAATATTTTTTCTGAATCTGCATTTAAAATGTATCCCGCAGTTTTTATGATACGACTAATAAAGACATTGTTGAGGAGTTCACCTTTAACTAAGCAATCACAACGTGGCATTACCGATGCTAAAAGTACAACATCAAGTAAAGAAGGGTGATTAGCCACAATTAAACAGCCATTGTCTTGTTTGAGTTTTTCAAGTCCATTAAATTGATAATTAATTACGCCTAACGACTTTATTACCCATATAAAAATTTTAAAACTAAGCTGAACACTTCTTTGGGCAATAATGCTTCGTTGGTATTTATTCCAAATGAATATTCTTAACAAGCTAAACCATAATAGTGAAATTATAAAAAAACCACAAAGTCCAAATAATGTAAAGCCCAAAGCAGTAACTAATAAACGCCAATATTGGTTGAGATTATAACGGTATTTTTTCGCTACGAATTTAGTGTCCATTGCCAATCTTGAGCGTTTCCTTGTACTATAAATTGTTTTTGTCTATTCAAATAAGCATGTAAAAAAGCAAGAGATTGCGGATAGTTTGATAGATAACCTTTTGATTTTTTTTCAATGCTTTGACAATTCAATTCATTACCACTTGTTAATATGTACCCAACAGCATAAATTGGAACTAATTGTTTGACATCTGCTTGATAGGGCGCTGGAACAATACCATCAAAATCTATCAATAGTACTTTTTTATTTTTTTGATTTAATAAAGATAATGCTTCTATCAAACCTTGTTGAAAGCTATCATTATGCGCCGATAACGAAGTGATCGGAAATGTTTGATTTGCAATAATTGTTAGTAAACCAGCAGCTGTATTGTGGACAGATAGGGAAAAATCAGTAGGTGAAATCTCATTATTTTGGCTAAGCATAGATAATATTTTATAAGTTCTTTCTAATTCACCATGTCGACTAGTAAAAATGGCTAAATCAACGCTGTTATTGTTTACAAGTTCAAGACCAACTTCAACAGCTAAGCGCGAAGATATACTCATTCGACGCGCTTGCATCATGGGTAGTTTGTTCAATTTAGGTAGAGGTAAACCCCAATCGTGTTTTGATTGTTGTGACCACAAAGCCCACTCATCTTTACTAGATAATCCTGAAGATAAAGCAAACCAATTTTCAATAGAGAAATTCATTTCGTTAATATTTTTAGTTAATTAATTCTTTACTTAACAATATTTTGTAATATTATTTATTATAATTTAATTTAATTTGCTATATATTAATACAATACATTAAAAATTTAAAAAGGCAAGAGATTGACTGAACAAGAAAATGTTAGATATGGGTATCATAAAGATATTTATACTGCTTTAGAAGCAATAACTGAAGCTCAAAAAATCGCATTTTATCCTATCTTTTTTCAAGCAATAATTTGTATGAAAAACAAAGGTATTTTAGCGTGCATAGATCAGGCAGGAAAAATAGGCCTCACTTTTGATGAAATAGCAAAGGAAATTTCTTTATCTTCTTACGCAATTGAACTTTTGTTAGATGTTGGTTTAAGTATGCATGTTATTTATAAAAAAGATGGATACTATATTCTTGGTAAAGTAGGGCATTATTTATTACATGACAAAATGACAGAAATAAACCTTAATTTTACTCAAGAGATCTGTTATCAAAGTATGTTTTATCTACAAGATGCGCTTGAGTCTGGTACCCCTGAAGGATTAAAAGTTTTTGGTGATTGGAAAACAATATACCCTGCATTACAGTCATTGCCAGAAAAAGCTAGAGAAAGCTGGTTCGAATTTGACCATTTTTATTCGGATCACTCATTTCCAATTGCTTTTTCCCATATTTCTTCATTGAAGCCTAAACATATATATGATATTGGTGGCAATACAGGTAAATGGGCTATTTATTGTGCTAAACACTCTCCGGATCTCAAGGTTACATTATTAGATCTGCCTGAGCAAATTGACGTTGCTGAACAAAATGTTAAGCATGCTGGTTTTGCTGATCGCATCGATAGCTATCCAGTTGATTTATTGAATGTAGAAATATTACCTAATAAAGCTGATATTTGGTGGATGAGCCAGTTTTTAGATTGCTTTAGTATTGAACAAATTACCCATATTTTAAAATTGATTCATCTTAGTATGAAAGATGATGCGATAGTATGTATTATGGATCTATTTTGGGATAGGCAGAGTTTTGAGGCCGGAGCATTGAGCTTAAATGCCTCCTCTTTATATTTTACATGTTTAGCAAATGGTAATAGTCGTTTTTATCATTCTAGGGTATTTTATCAATGCCTTAAGAATGCAGGTTTTTATATTGAAAAGGATATCGATAATTTAGGTTATGGTCATACTTTGTTAATCTGTAAAAAATTAATTAGTAATATTTAAATAATAAATAAGGAGCAATCAATGAAATTTTTAAAATATATCGTTAGTGCATTATTACTTCCGTTATTAATAGGATGTGCAAGTAAATATCAAGAGCCTAAAAATATTACCACTCCAGTAAGTGGACTGTCAAAAGAGCAAGTAAAAAAAGCTATTCTAGCTTCTGCTACTAATGGTCGGGCTGCTTTTGGTACATGGAAGATGGATGTTATAGATAGTAATACTATCCGAGGACGTTTATTTAACCGTAAGTTTGAAGCTGTGATAAATATACCTTATTCTGCAAGCAGCTACTCTATTAATTATGTCTCAGTCAGCAACAATTTAAAAAATAGTCATGGTGAAGTTCATCGAAATTATAATCGTTGGATAAATAACCTTGATGCCAAAATTCAAGAAAATATTTTTAAAGCAAAATAAAGCAATTTTTGATCTAATTTGAATATCTCCAATAAGAGATAAACCAAAATATAGTTAATCAAGATTTGTTAATTGAATAATTAAGCTCAATTTGTAAGTTGAGCTTATCTAACTCCAAAACATTTATTTCAGAATTTCTTGTCTTTGATTAAATATTCGCTAAAAAATAATGCTTGTTAACTAATTTTTAACGATAGCATTAATTGTTAAAACTGAATATCTATTAATCTAATTGCGATTTAATATACACCTATATTCATACAAATTGATGGATATGGCTCCATTCTATTACATATCTTTTTCTATTCACAAATCATTATGCTTGAGGACAATTATTATGTTTCAATGGCTTTCAAACTGGATTTTAGATGGACTTAAACACTCACCCGAAATTTTATTATTTTTATCGTTAAGTTTAGGGTATTTAATTGGTGGCATTCGGATGGGTAAATTCCAACTTGGTGGTGTCGCCGGTTCGTTACTCGTTGCCGTTGCGTTAAGTGTTTTTGGTGTGACTATTGACGCCGGCGTTAAAGCAATTCTTTTTGCATTATTTATTTATGCTGTAGGTTATGAAAGTGGTCCTCAGTTTTTCCGCTCTCTGGGTGTTAAAACATTACGCGAAATCTTTTTAGCATTATTTATTGCGGTAGCAAGTTTTGTGACTGTAATAGTATTAGCCAAAATATTTAATTTGGATAAAGGACTTGCCGCAGGATTAGCTGCGGGTGGATTAACGCAATCTGCTATTATGGGTACGGCTTCTGATGCTTTAAGCCAACTTGGTTTAAGTGCAGAAGAGTTAAGCAAAATGCAAGCAAATGTCACCATTGGCTATGCGGTAACTTATATATTTGGTTCACTAGGTGCCATTATTGTGTGCGTCAATATTTTGCCAAAAATCATGGGTAAAGATATTGCCGATGATGCAATTAAGGCGCAGGCTGAACAGCTTCATGGTTCACTTTTGTTGGGTGCTGATCAAAATTTAGCTTTATCAGATATTAGTGGTCGTTTATACCGTATTACAAATAAGATCAATCAAACGGTTGCGCATGTTGAACAAACGGTGAATGGCATCAGTATTGAGCGTATCAAACGTGGTAATAACATTATTGAAGCAACGCCTGAAACAATATTAAAGTCGAAAGATATCATTCTGGTTGTTGGTCACCGTGATGCAATGATCGAGGCGCATGATTTACTTGGTACCGAAGTTAATTCAGCATCAGGTGTGGATGTTGTGATGAACAAGCTAGATGTTGAAATGCGAAACAACAAGTATGTGGGACAAAATCTTACACAAGTGCTCGCTTCTGATGAAGTCATGAAATTAAAACACGGTATCTATCTTGTGGCTATTCATCGTGATGGTCAATCTTTGCCTCTTAATAATGATATTTATTTAAAACTGGGCGATGTAATTACCATTTATGGTGCTGACAGTGATCTTCGTCGTGTTGTTGATAAAATTGGTGCCCCAATTACTAAAAGTGAAAAAACTGACTGGATATTTCATGGGTTAGGACTTGTTGTGGGGCTTATTATTGGTTTAATTGTGATTCGTGTTAGCGATATTCCTATTACATTAGGCGCAGGTGGTGGTGCACTTTTATCTGGCTTATTATTTGGTTGGTATCGTTCTCTTCATCAAACTATCGGTAATATTCCAACTGGTGCCGTGCAACTTTTAAAAGACTTTGGTTTGGCAGGTTTTGTGGCGGTTGTGGGGCTCAGTTCTGGTCTTCAAGCAATTAATACTATTAAAGAACAAGGTTTATCTCTATTTCTAATTGGTGTGGTTGTGACCTTATTACCCATGTTTCTTGCTATCTATTTTGGCAAATATGTGCTTGGTTATAAAAATGTAGCGGTATTTGCGGGTGCTTTAGCTGGATCACGTAGTGCTAATCCTGCTTTTGGTGAAGTACTCAATAAAGCTGGCAACTCAACACCGACCAACTCTTTTGCTATTACTTATGCTTTAGCTAATGTTTTCCTAACTTTATTAGGCCCATTAGTTGTTGCTTTTGTTTAATTGATATATCAAATTAAGGATACAACTGTATGAAAAATAACACACAATATAGTCAATATGCTAATTTAAGTCCTTTTGAATTAAAAGATAACTTAATTAAACTGGCACAAAGTCATACTGATCGCGTAATGTTAAATGCAGGAAGAGGTAATCCCAACTTTCTTGCCACTTGGCCTCGACAAGCTTTTTTTCAACTAGGTGTGTTTGCAACCCAAGAATCCGAAATGTCATTTTCATATTTAAATGAAGGTGTTGGTGGCATGCCAATCAAAGCTGGACTAACAGGACGCTTTGAGCATTTTATTTATCAAAACTATAACACTCCGGGAGTTGCCTTTTTAGGTAAGGCTTTTTCTTATATTCGTGACCAACTTGGGTTGGACGAAAATGCCTTTTTACAAGAGATGGTAGAAGGTATTTTGGGATGCAATTACCCAGTACCTGACAGAATGTTACATTTTAGTGAAGATGTGGTTAAAGCCTATATTTTACAACAAATGGGCGCTCAATATCTGGATCGTGATAATATCGATTTATTTGCCGTTGAAGGTGGCACAGCCGCCATGGCTTATATTTTTAATTCAATGAAAGAAAATGGCTTAATCCAAAAAGGCGATAAAATTGCCATTGGTGCGCCAATATTCACACCTTATCTTGAAATTCCCGAACTCAATGACTATCAACTAGTTGAAGTGTTAATCAATTCTGATCCTAATGCAAATTGGCAGTATCCTGAGTCAGAATTGCGTAAATTAGAAGACCCAGCAATTAAAGCCTTTTTCGTTGTTAATCCATCTAACCCGCCATCAGTTAAAATTGATGATAAAAGTCTAAAAATTATTGCAGATATCGTTCAAAAACGCCCTGAATTGATTATTTTGACCGATGATGTTTATGGTACATTTGCCGATGACTTCCAATCTTTATTTGCGATATGCCCAAAAAATACCATTTTAGTTTATTCATTTTCGAAATATTTTGGTGCGACAGGTTGGCGTTTAGGTGTTATTGCCACAGCACGCGATAATGTCATCGACAAAACGATTAAAGCGTTACCAAGTAAAACCAAACAGATCTTAAATAAACGCTATAGCTCAATTGTTACTGATCCAGAAAATCTAAAATTTATTGATCGATTAGTGGCTGATAGTCGTGCGGTTGCACTAAACCATACAGCGGGTCTTTCAACACCACAACAAGTTCAAATGGTTTTATTTGCATTATGCGAAATGATGGATAGCGATCAAAGTTATAAAACCGCTTTAAAATCACTAATCCGACGCCGTGCAGCATCACTTTATCAACATTTAGGTCTTAAACATCAAACAGATGAAAATAGTGTAGATTACTATACGCTAGTGGATCTTGAACATATTTGCCGAGAATTATATGACGATAAATTTGCTAAATGGATCCTCAAAAATAAAAATCCATCTGAAATGTTATTCAGAATTGCTGATGAAGCTGGTGTTGTATTATTACCAGGCAAAGGATTTGCTGTACAGCATCCTTCTGCTCGCGCCTCGTTAGCAAACTTAAATGAATATCAATATGCGGCAATTGGTTTATCAATGCGCAAATTAGCGGAAGAATATTATGATGAGTATAAAGCAAAAAACAAATAGCTAAATAGTTTGACTAATAAACTTACCCCCAAAACCCTAGTTATCTAGGGTTTTTATTACCCAATAAAAATAGCCCCAATCTAATCATTTATTATCAAAAATAAACAAATTTTCTTACAAAAATCGTTCAGAAAAAATTGATTTTATTATATTTTTTGTTTTGGTGTTTTTAAGGAAATGAAGTCGTTTACCAGACAAAGAATCGTTGGACCAAGTGAGGAAATAACTCGGTCAACGATTTTGATGAGTCACGCATTTTTTGAATTTTAGTAGCAACAACAAATCTGTTTGCTATTTTTATGGATTAACTTTAGGACCATAACTCTAGTCTAATATTTTGTTGAGGATAACCATATAGTATTCGTTCTAGATTTTCTTATCACTCTCACGCCGTCAAACGCTATTTTGTTGAGCTTTTGTTAGCAACCGTACGGGTTGCTTGCATATTTGCGCTCTTTTTTCACTGGCTCTGGATTAGCTTTAGCGTGAGATTCGGCTTGATTTACGTCATAAATACGAACGTCCTTTATGCCAGCATAGATCTTAAAATTACTCACACCATGGCGGTTTAACGCAACACTAATTTCTATTATATTTTTATCTGCGCTTTGGTTATAAACCGCATCGCGATAAAGACCCACCCAGTAATCACAATCTTGTTCAATTTGTCCCGTATCTCTGCTGTCGCTAGGTATCGGTCGTTTATCTACTCTTGATTCAAGATTACGATTTAATTGAGTCAACATAACCACCACGCAATTAAGCTCTTTGGCCAATGCTTTAAGGCCTTTTGTGATTTCTCCATAAGCCAAGTCGTTACGTATATCATTACCTATTTTTTCTTTTTCCATGAGCGTTAAATAATCCACCATTATCATACCTATTTGTCCTTTTTGTCTTGCCATTCGTCGAGATTCTGCGCGTATATGTGATAGCGTGATAGCAGGCGTATCGTCAATGTAGATATTATCTAAGTTTGTTAACTTATTTAGATGATGCATAACACGCGAAAATTCTGATTCCGATCTTAGTCCACCGTCATAGAAAATATTGCTGTTTACAGCCGATTCTTGAGCTAGAATATTTTCAAGCATTTGTTCGTTTTGCATTTCTAGAGAAAACATCAATACAGGTAATTTTTCATGTATTGCACAATTACGCGATATGCTGATTGCGAATGTGGTTTTACCCATTTTTGGACGGGCACCAACGACAAATAGCGAGCCGCGAACAAGTCCTTTAGGCGATAATTTTTCATCTAGTGCTTTGATCCCAGTTGATAAACCGCGCTCGCTATCTGAATTTTCTAATCGTTTTTCTAATGTTTCGGTCCAATTATCAGCAATTGCTTTTAATGATTTGAGCCCTGCGGACTTGCCTGTTTTGTTATAGTCATCAATTTGAGTAAATAATGTATGAATAGCTGATATTTTGTCGCTAGTAGATAAATTTGATTTCTCAAAAATCATTGCGATACAGTCGTTTAATTTTTGCAATGTGTAACGTTCAATCGCTTTATCTCGAACGATTCTAGCATAAGCGGTGACATTCACCATGAATGGCGTGTTTTTAGATAATTCCGCTAGATAAGCCAAACCACCACAATCTTTCAATGTGCCCTTTGCTTCCATACTGTTTGACAAGGTAATTAGATCAATGGGGTGGTTTTTACGATTTAATTCAAGTATTTCTTCAAAAATAACTTGATGATGCTTGCTGTAAAATGATTCAGGCTTCAATAAGCGAATCGCTTTTTGGCAGCGGTCTGATTGAAAACCTAACATCATTGAGCCAAGCACGGCTTGTTCAGCAACTAAGTCATGTGGGATCACGTTCATAGCGTACCCTCCACAACTTTCAAATATGTACTCGGTTTTATGATGTAATCAAAATCAGCACGCCATCCTCTGTCGTTTTTGCCAAGGTAAAACGGTTTAGCCTGATCTACAAAATCATAAAAATAATTTGCCAAGTTCTGGAATGTTGGTGGTTCAAGCTCTTTGAGTAATTTCTTCACTGCATTTTTTCGTGCAGTGGTCATTTTTTGAATTTGTGGTAATCTGTGTTCTACAGCATCGTTGTATGCATCCATAACCAAATCGAAATCAATATAATTTTTTTTTGTAGTATTGTTTTTAATCGTGTCTTTTGTAGAGTGACTTTTTTTGTCACTGGTGGTAGTAGCATTTTTTGTCACTAGTTCCATACATTTTTTGCTACCAGTAGCATTTTTTGTACCTGCATTTTTTGCTACTGGTTCTGCCGTTTCCAACACTAATGAATATTCAGTAATTTCACCATTATTTTTAATTGCATTGACTAAACCTAAATTTATCAATTCAGATAGAGCAGCATAAACAGTTCGCTTGTCTTTTATCCCTAAATATTGCATAAATTGAGATATACTGATTTTATCGCTCGCTTTGCCCCATCCCGTAGTTTTGCGAGTAATGAGCAAATAACAACGTAATGCATTGGCAGACATGTTAGCCATTAGCTCATCAATTACAACGTTGGGAACTTGAAATGAGTTAGATATAAAATTGCGCATTAATCATCCTTCATCGAATACTTAGCAAATTTTTACTTTTTCTGTAAACTAATTTATTGCTAATATTGAACCCTGCTTGTTTTAAATTATAAGTACGCGCACTCAGGTTTAGTGTTTTTTAGTTTTTAGGGGACTTATGTGCGCCTCAAATTAGCTAAAAAAGATGGCTTATATTTTGCTCAATTCTTTTTTGTTTAACTCGTTCCCCCATTGCCATATTTGTCCTTATTAAATATCAACAGTTATAACTGTATTAAATAACAGTTTATACTGTTTGTCAAATACAGATTTATCTGTATTATTTTTTTAACACAATGGAGACTTTTAAAATGAATAATCTTGGTCAACGAATCCGAGCCAGACGAGAAGAATTAAATTTAACGCAGGAACAAGTAGCTTCGCAAGTTGGAATAAAACAACAATCTTATCAAGCGATTGAAAGTGGAGATGTAAAAAAACCTCGCTATTTATATGAAATATCTGTTGCTCTTAAATGTGATATGGCATGGCTCTTAAGTGGGAAAGAGAAAGAAGTAAAAAATATAGAACCCATAAATCTAAAGGCTCGCCAAGTGCCTTTAATTAGTTTTGTTCAAGCTGGAGTCTGGACAGAATCTTGCGAATTAAGAGATTCAACAGGATTTGAATACATTATGACATCATTGGAATTATCAGATAAAGCGTTTGCACTAAAAATAAAAGGCGATTCAATGGAGCCAGAATTTAAAGAGGGTGATGTTGTCATTATTGATCCTGCGATTAAACCAATACCCGGTGAATTTGTGGTCGCTATGAACGGTGAATCAGAAGCCACTTTTAAAAAATACCGAGAGTTGGGATATGATGAGCATGAAAGAATGCAATTTGAGCTTATCCCTCTTAATCCCGATTACACAACAATGAGTACCTTAAATCAACAAATCAGAATTGTTGGCACAATGGTCGAGCATAGGATATTTAGACGAAAGAGATAATAATTACAATTTATTAGCATTATAAGATTAGTTAAGGTTTTAGTATTTTATTAATATAAAACAGATGATTGAAATAATATAATGTTATAAATATGAATAATTTCAAAAACAAGCTAGATAATCACTCGGAGCACGTGAAAAAGGTTGGGAGTCACTGTGCCACAGAAGAAACAACCAAACAAGCTTTAATATTACTACTGCTTGATATATTAGGTTTTATACCTTATGAACCAACCAAAGTTAAAGCTGAATTTAAAGCAGACTTTCCTGGAGAAAAAGCTAATGAACGCGTTGATTATGCCCTTTTCTGCCAAGATTTACCAGTAATGTTTATAGAAGCAAAATCGTGGAGTGAAGAATTAACAAATCACTGCCCTCAACTTTCAAGATATTTTAATGCAACACCAGAAGTGGCTGTAGCAGCGATAACAAACGGTAGAGAATGGAGATTTTTCACCGATTTAGAACAAAAAAATATCATGGATTCAACTCCTTTCTTAAAAATAAATATTGAAGAATTACAAAATAATGATTATGAACAACTATATTAATTTAGATATGATCAATTCAAACCCGAAGCGTTAAGAACCTCAGCAGAAGAAAGTATTTACTTTTCATTATTTACTAAAACGATAACTTCAACGTTGAGAGAGGCACCGATTGATTTTGTTAAATATGTAGCAAACAAATCGAACATATCAAGACAACTAAATCAAAAATTTCTTGATAGCATTACTCCCATTGTGAAAAATGCAATTGAAAGAGCTGTAAGTAATATGGTTGTTGTAGGCTTAACAGGGAAAAAAGAAATATCAGATGACTTATCAAACGATAATGAAGAAAAAACAATAATTGATGAAAAAGCCGATATTATAGATCCTGAAAATAATAAAATTATTACCACTTATTCTGAAAGAGTTTTATTTGAATATTTAAATCCAATTATAGATGATAACGAATTGACATATAAGGACACTGAATCATATTTTAGTGTTCTTTATCAAAATAAATCAAATAGGTGGGTGGTTCGATACGACGATAATAAACAACGCCCATCAATTCAACTGCCAATTGAGCTAACCGACAAGATAAAAAATGAGGTTAAGAGAGCCGGATTAGAAATAGATGCTAGAGATCAAATTATTATTGATAAACCAGAAAATGTGTTAAGAATATGGGAACTAATTGTTGATGCATATGAATACACAAAAAATGATGAAAATTTCAAAAGAAAATAAATATTTCTTTTAGTTTATATTTTAAAGCCAATATGGGGATTTTTTATACCCCAATTCAAAATTTTAAATCCACGATTTATGATTAAAAAACACCCAATCAAATTAATCGTAGTTAAAAATACAGTTTTTACTGTTTACTTTTAACAGTTTTAGCTGTATCATCTTCACATCAAAACAAATCAACTTAACAAAACAATTAAGCAATACCACGAGTTACTTAATTAGTTAAGCGAGATTCAAGTAGCTAGCTGGGGCATATGAAAGTACAGCGGTTTTGATAGCAATCACAGCAGTACGCATCGGGTGAGCGACTTAATCACTCCTAGCCTCGACAGAGATCGACTAGCCATCAAGTTCTTTAATAAAGAGATTGCTATTTTAAGTTCAAACCAAAGCGCATTCATAGAGTGCGCTTGAGTTTGAAATTAACAATCAGCGAGGACTTCAAATGAATTACCAAATAGAGTTAAAAGATTAGATAAAAAAGAATTCACTGATATTCCACTAGTCGATTGTAATGTTAAGGTTGACGATCGGGTGATTTTTACAAATGGTTTCGAATTTAAATTTGAGTGCACTGTAATCGGTTTTTTAAAATGTGAGCTTTTTTAATTTGGTAAATTTATTTATACCGCCGAGTGAGATAATTCAGTTGATTCCTATTGGATGACAAAATACTCTGATAGCTTAAAAAATATTTAGTTACTGGTGAGGTTAGTTATGCAGTTACATAGTGTAGTAGCAAATGCTCATGAAAGAGCATATTGCAAAATGATGAGCAATATCGAAATGAGAGATGACAAAGAAGCGACAATTGACGCGCTGTCAACTAAACTTTATGACGAGCTCAGCGATGATGATTATCTAGAAATTGAAGAAATAATAAGGATGGCATTGGGCTGGGAAAACATCAATCCTGATTCAGTCCAAACTGCTTTAAGATCTATATGTTATGTAGAAGCGGAATATCGTTTTAACGAAAAAAATAAACTATTATTTTATTAAGTTAACGATTTCTGACAGTTCGAAAAGATGATCGCATAGTATACCCATTTGCTCTCTTCTGAGGGCCGTTTTTGAGACGATTATGACTAATAAAGATTTTGTGAATATTAAAGCTACAGACAGATTTAATAATGAATATAAACTAACAGATAGTGAAATCAAGTTTGCATTATTATGTACTTTTCTTTTGTCATCCGGTTGTCTATTTGGAGTGTTTTATTGGATGTTTGAAATCGGTACAAAGTGAATTATGTAGGTTGAATAGATTGTTTGAAAATAATTATAATTTCAAATATTACAAAATGATGAATAATATAACAATGCAAAAAGCTAAAGATGATTGGATTGAAAGTCGGGCTGATAAGCTAATGAAGAATCTCAGTTATGGAAAATGACTAGCAGATAATAGAAAAATTGTAGTAACTGAAATTTAATATGACAGATACTAATTATACATCGGATTTCATTTTAGCAAAATATGTGCTCGATGAATAAAATAAGTTCTCTAATTAATTTTTGTCGAATTACTTAAATGCTTGACTATTTAAACATATAATATGTATAAGATGGTATTTCTAAGAATAAAATTAAGCTTTAGATAAAGTTTCTATCTAACAACAGAAATGTGAATACAATAAGCTGATAGGAAAATTAAGGGTAATGATAACAAGATCATTATATTCATAATGTAATTAATTCTAGCCGACGAAAGTCGGTTTTTTATACCAAAATTTTGAGTAATTCACTCAACATCGAATCGACAGCAATGCTAGACACACATAACTACACAATGGCTAGTACGCTGTTACATCATTAACTCATATGAAGAATAATAACATGTATAAATCATCAATCATGGAATGGTTGCAATCGAATGCGCCATTAATTTATGGTGTCATTTTATCTATCATCATAGCCTACGGTCGTTTAACATATGATGGGGTAGGTGGACGTCGTAAATGGATCGAAGCATTATTGTGTGGTGCGTTATCATTAGCCGCTAGCAGTGGGCTGGATTATTTTGGCTTGCCCGTTAGCATGAATCCTTTTATTGGTGGTGCAATTGGATTTTTAGGGGTTGATAAATTACGTCAAATATCAAATTCAATGTTAAGAAAAAGGGTTGATAGCAACGATGACTAAGCTAACTGAACATTTTACGCTAGAAGAGTTTATTCGCTCGACAACAGCCAACAAATTAAAAATCGATAACTCTGTGCCTGCTGATTTAATGCCTAACGTGCAATTAACTGCTATCAAGTTGGAGCTAGTAAGAAAAGTTTTAGGTAAGCCGATTATTATCACGTCTGGATATCGTTGTTCGGCATTGAATTCAAGAGTTGGAGGGGTATCTACTAGTGCTCACACAAAAGGATTAGCGGTAGATTTTAAATCATCATTTGGTACACCTAAAGAGATTTGTCAGCAGTTGGTTGATGCTGGTGTACAGTTCGATAAATTAATTCAAGAGCATAATCAATGGGTGCACATAGGGTTTAGTCCAACACATAATCGCCAAATAGTGTTAACAGCAGTCAAGCAGGACGGTAAAACGGTTTATTTGAGTGGTTTAAAATGAATAAAACATACACGACAATAGCGATTATTTTTGTATTTATGATTTATGTTATTGTTAATTTGTGTAAAGACAAAGAAGCAATTCAAAAAACAAACAATGAACTGTTCGGAAAAATCGAACAGTTGAACCAGAACATCGCTAAAAACAATCAAGTCATAGCAGATAATGAGCAAAGCAAACGCGAGCTAGAAAACCAATCACTAGAACGTCAGGAGCGAATCAATGAGCAACTTAAAAATAATCATTGTGCTAATGAACGTATTCCCAGTTCTGTTGTTGACCGCCTGTACAACAGAGCGAAAAGTTTACGTCAATCGACCGATACCAGCAAATTTACTCAGTGACTGTCTGCCAAATTTACCAGCAAAATCAATGACATTTAGTGATAGTCTCAAATACAATGAGTATTTGTTAAATGTTATCGAGAAGTGTAATAGCGATAAACAAGCAATAAAGAAGATAAAATAAAGAAATCTGTGACAGCCCCACAAGGAATGAACAAAGAGGGGCGTGATAATAACAAAAATAAATATAATTAAACAGATAGCGAAATAGTATTGCAAGCTATATTCCACCAAGTTAAATAATTCTAAAACAATGTAACAATCCGCTTGGTTGCGGTTTTTTTGTACTTATTTTCTGTGAGGTTCCACAAACTAAATTCATTTCTAATGGAGAAAACCATGAATTTAATAAATTTGATTTCAACGATCATCAAGTTTGTTCGATAGTGACGATTGGATGTCAGGTGGAAATCTAACGAAATGCAAGAATGTATTGCCATGTTCATGGAATATTTAAATACTTCCAGACGGTAGGAATTAATAAAAACTAGTCGAGGTAAATTTGGTGAAATATGGTTTCACCCGAAATTAGCAGTTAACTTTGTTATATGGATATCAGCTAATTTTGTAGTTTGGTGTAATTTACAAATCGATAAATTAATTTGATCGCAAAAAGTTACATACACAGATGAGCAGGTATTAGCAATTCTAACCCATAATTAATCTTAAACTTGGAAAAAGTGATTCCAGCAACCTAATGGCGCAGGTTTTGTGCCAAAACCATATCGAACCAACACAATAGTAGATATTTCTTATGATAGGAGAGTTTAAAAATATGACATGTAAAAATAAAACAATTGATAGTAATGTAGCGGGGCTGTATATCGCAAATGAAGATTGTCTCAAGATTTTGCCGGATAATCCAGTTTGGCATGGTATAGAAGTTAATAGCTATAGTGATTTGGGAGGATCTACAACTTTATTACAACGAGAAACTATTAATCCATCGCGGCAGAATCAAAAGGGTAAAATTGTTGATCTTGATGCTAACGCAGGTTTTTCGTTAGATTTCACAAAAAATATTCTAACTTGGTTAATGCAAGGTTTTATGTTTGCCGATGCTAGAGAAAAGTTTACCACTAAACCACTAGATGGTATCCAAAATAAGATAATGAGCATTGACAGTGATGGTTATAATTTGGAAACACCTTGTGTTAATCCACCAATTAAAGGTATGTTGATTTCTGCTTCTGGCTTCGATAAACATAAAAACAATGGAATCAAAGTTATTAAAAGTGCAACAGCTAGTAAAATCATTGTTAATGGCGGTTTGGCTGAAAATACTTTAGTTAATGACAATGCAAAACTAACCGCGGTTGGTTTTAAATTCCAAGCAGGGGAATGTTCAATAGTAGCCAATGGTGGTGGATTCCCGTCATTAGTCACAACAAAAACAAAAGTGACAAGCTTAAATTTAACACTGGGTGAGTGGATTTTTTTAGGTGGTGATACCAGTAATTCATCATTTAAAAAGAATAAGGGATGGGCTCGTATAACAGCTATTTCTGATTATTCGTTAACTTTTGATGATACTGATTTTACCCCAATCGATGAAAACAATAATAATCTTGAATTGGAACTGTATTTTGGAACAGTTATTAAAAATGAGAGTCGTCAAGATTTAATCAAAAAACGATCTTACTGTATTGAACGTACGCTTGGTGATGATGGCAATGGTTTGCAAGCACAATATGTTACAGGTGCAGTAGCGAATGAAATTAAGTTTAATTTATCGACAGCTCAGTATATTACCTGTGATTTGAGTTATGTTGCTTGTGGTTCATTAACCAAAAAAGGCGGGGAACGATTGGATGGTGTACGGTTAGTGGCTGATAAAAGTGAAGCGTACAACACAACATCTAATATTTATCGCCAAAAATTGAGCGTTATCGATAAAACATCATCAATTCCGCAGACTTTATTTGCATACGTAACAGATTCAAATTTATCTATTAGTAATGGTGTTACGGGGATTAAAGCGCTAGGTATTTTAGGTAGCTTTGATGTTTCGGTTGGTAACTTTAATGTAACAGGATCACTAACGGCTTTCTTCTCATCAGTTGCCGCTATAGAGGCAATTAAAAATAATGCTGATGTTGGTTTTTCAACTATTTTAGCATCAAATAATGCCGGTGCTATTTTTGATATTCCATTGCTTGCACTTAGTGGTGGAATGCCTAACGTTGAAAAAGATCAGAAAATAACTATTCCACTTGAAAAAACAGGGGCAGAAAATAAACATGGTTATACAATGATGTATCAGTCTTTTGAATATTTACCAGATATAGCAATGCCTGTTGCTAATGATTAATAATTTAACCTAGCCTCATAATTGAGGCTTTTTTATAGGAGAAAAAAATGAGTTTATTTGAACAATTTGAAACTGATAAAACTAAAGAAAAAGATGGTGTACCTATTGAATATGCAGCAAACGCAAACGGAACGATTCCAACATTTTATATTGCAAGGATTGGTGGTGCGAACTCTAAATATTCATTACTGATTAAAAAAATGACGAAACAATATAAACGACAGATCCAAATGGATACACTTCCAGAAGAAAAACTAATTGAGATTTCAATTAAGGCGTTTTCTGAAGGGGCATTACGTGGATGGGATAATATTCAAGATCGAAAAGGAAAAAATATTCCTTTTTCTATTGAAAATGCCTGTAATTTGTTTAAACAGCTTCCCGATTTATTTACTGACTTGATATCACAAGCGAATGATATTGAACTATATAAATCAGTGCAAATAGAGGAAGATATAAAAAACTAATCGCAGTCCTTGAATATCAGCTAGACATGAGTGGTAAGGATAGCGATTTAATCAGAATGGCAAAGCAAATGGGGCATCCCATTCCTGATAAAATAAAAAATAAACCAGTGCTTAATGATGATTTGATTTTTTATTATCAATCTTTTCTTGATTTAGATACAACGCGTACTCACAATATGGCACCTACAGCAATATCATGGTTATCAATTATTGAGTATGCGCGTTTTTATCAGCTTGATGATGAAGATACACACGATCTAATTCAAATTATTCGAGCAATGGATCAAGTTAACCTAAAACATGTCGAGAAAGCCTTCAAGGACAAAAAATGATACGGACTGAAATTTTATAATCTGTCAATAGATAGATCAAAGTTCGCACTCACAACAAAGTAATAAAAGCATCATTGGCTGTAGTTGAAGATCTACCAGATATTACGCAAATTAAGTAACCGCATGTGATAACTGGTTGGTCAGCGTCTATAAATAGCCAGATTATTGAATTAAATAATGCTTTTTATCAGATGACAAGCGGATAATTAAAAAACCATTCGCAAAATGGTGATTGTTAACTCAGCATTAATCGTACTTAAAGTGCGGAAATCTGGCGGCACAAATTCTATAGAATATAGAAGGGCAGGACGACGGTAACTCTCAGCAGTTTTCTGATGGTTTTATTTCAAAAGCACTTATTATTTTTCAGAAGTGAATTAAGGAGTTAATATGCCACGTGAAGCAACTGTTATCACGGTATCTGATAACATAGCAAATTCAATAGCAAAAAAATTAGATAGCATTGCTTCTTCATCAGAAAGGGCTCAAAAAAATCTTGAGTTGATGAAGAAAATGCTAAAAAGCTTTAATAATGATCCATTTAAAAAATATTTTAATTCGATCCATACGTTTACTGAATCCATAAAATTAGCAGTAAGCGAAACAACAACATTCAAAAACGCATTTAATGAAATAAATAATACACTTGAACGAGCTTTAACGATTAATATTGCTTATGCTAACCAATTGAAAGATGCTATAAACAATTATCAAAACTTTACAGTGCAACTTGAAACAGCGACAGTTGTTGCACAAAATTTTGGTTTTATACTGAAAACATTATCCAGTTTTATTAGTATGGAGACAATTGCAGTTGCCATTTCATTATTAAGTGATTTTAAAACGTGTTTAGATGATACGATAGATTCCGCTAAAGAAACTTATTCAAGTTTCGAAATAACGACAGAAGGCTTTTTAATTAATGCAACTGCGCTGAAGGAACTTGGTTGTAACATAACTCAACAGTTAACATACACTGAAGCATTAAATAATGCTTTAGTTACATTAGCAATAACTGGAGCTTTTGCAGCATCTGAGATAAATACTTTTCAAAGCGCCTTAATGTTAGCAATGTTGTCAGGACAGGAGTTAAACTCTGTTATAAATAATAGTAATCAAGAAACAGGCGATTTAGCCGAACAACTCAATGTTACAACAGATAAGCTTGTAGATGCTGGTGAAAAAGGGAAAATTACAACTGATGTGATTTTTCAGTCCTTATCGAATTGCTTTGATATGTTCACGCAGAAAGCTGATGATATACCTAACCGGCTACTAGGTGCTTTTACAAACCTAACAGCAGGTATTCAGCAATACATTTTTGAAACGGATAACGCAATTGGTGCTAACAATAAAATAGCTCAAGCAATTCAATGGTTTTCTGATAATGTAAAAAATACCTCAGCGGCGCTGGCTGTTCTTGATGCTGGATATATCGCTGCAACTGTATATCACGCCTTATTTGTAAAATCTGTTGAAATGGGAGGGAAAAGTGTATCAAAAGCTACTGCAACAATAATGCGATTAAATCTTGCATTAATTGCCAATCCTATTGGTGCAATAATTTTGGCGATCACAGCCGTTATTGCTGCCTTAACATTATTTTCGGATGAAATTAAGCTTACAGAAGATGGCACAATATCGTTAAAGGACGTCGCTATAACGGTGTGGGGTAATATTAAAGAGGCGGCTTCAGCAGCGATCGAATGGATCGGCGGTATGTGGGATGGGTTCGTAAACTCGGTGAATAATGCTTTCAAAGGCATACAGGTCACGGTTAACGACGTATTTAAAGCAATTATTGACGTATCGAAAATGTACTTTAATACGATTGTTAGATTGATAATGTCGGTAGCAACAATAGGATCATTTGCTTTTAATAATCTTGGTGATGCATGGGAGATTGTCTGGAAAGGCATCGCAAATTTTACTGGGGATATTATTGCTGGCATTCTCAATTTATGGCAACCTCTCTTTCGTGAATTTGCATCAGTACTGTCGTATTTTGATAAAGATGCAGGAAAGGCACTCCTCGAAAAGATTGATTCAATGACGATAAAATTTAACAAATTTGAATTAGATCCATCGGCTGAAAGAGGGTTAAACAAGCTTAAAGATGAGCTCGAAAAAGTGTCTAAAACAGATTATTTATTTAGAATTGGTGGTTTTTTAAAAGAAGGATACAACAGCATCATCGAACAAACAAAAAAAAGAAAATCTGCTGAAGAAACCACAATGAATCCGTTGCCACCAGAGAATGATACCTCAAAGATTGCAAAAGGAGTGACCCCGTTAACACAAGAGCACAATAAACTGCTTAACTCATTAAAACCAATACAAGGTGCACTGCAAGAGTACAGCAAGAGCTTAAGTGCATTAACCGCTATGTATAAGGAGGGAGCAATTACAGCCAGCCAATATAATGAATACACCACTTTGCTTACCAATAAATATGAAGAATCAATAGATCCGCTTGGCCATTATAACAAAGAGTTAGATAAGCAGTGGAATTTAATGAAACTTTCATCAGAGCAGCGAGGCATAGAAAACGAACTCTATCGCGTTAGTCAAGATATGATGAGCAAAGGCTTGGTGCTTTCTGAAGCACAAAATGATGAGTTAAGAAAGAAAATAGCTCTTAATGAAAATTATGTAAGAATTCTTTCTATTAAAGATTCTCTTGAAAGTAATTCTCAGTTCAGAAAAGATCAAAATTTTGCTGATTTAGTTAGAGCACTGATTGAGTTAAAAGATAGTGAAAATTATGGATATAATGATTTAATTAATGCGCTCAATTCTGAGAGTGCAAGCCCATTTGCTGGTATGTTCGAAGGCTCATGGGTTCTAATGAGTGAGCAAATCTCACAATTCCAAAAGATGTATGAGCAAATAAATGAATTAACAGAGAAGTTTAACTTGGATCAATCAATGGCGGCATCGTTAAGAGCGCAAGTTTGGGCTAAACAGAATGAATTTATTTTAAATCAGGCTAATAAATTTTTCGAACAACTGGCGCAGATGCAGAATTCCAACAATGTAGCAATGGCAAGAATAGGTAAAGCAGCAGCGATTGCACAAGCAGTTATTAACACGTATCAAGCAGCTAATGCTGCATATGCTGCTATGGCAGGAATTCCGTATGTCGGACCTGCGTTAGGTGCAGCAGCAGCGGCAATGGCAATTGCTACAGGGATGGCTAATGTTTCAGCGATGCGTTCTCAGTCAACTGGGTTTATGACAGGTGGATACACTGGCAATATAGCACGAAATCAGATTGCTGGCGTCGTTCATGGTCAAGAGTTTGTGATGAATGCAGCAGCAACCCAGCGGATTGGTGTCGATAATCTGGAGGCATTGCAACGAGGCGATATGAATGGCTTACAGCGTCCACAAGTAGTTAATAACTATTCACAATCAACAACACAAGAAAATGCACCTCAGACGGTGTCACCAACCATTAATATTGCACTTGTGAGTGATTACGAGTCAGCAGAGCAATGGTTAGCAACACAAGAGGGTGTTAAGCGAGTTATGCAAATAAATAGAGATAATGGAGAGGAGTTAGCGATGATTGTTAATGCATCCTAAATAACTAAAATATCTAACTAGTTCTTGATGCGTGTAATATTACAAAAATATGTGGATTGTTGTTAACGGAGTATAAAAAATCTAATGTAGATATACATACAATAGAAAATTGATTTTAAGGCTCGCAATTGCGGGCTTTTTTTATGTTTAAAATTGAGGTGGAAATGCCAAATATTATTGCTGAACAGCCAATCGAAGGAATAACAGAGAGTTTTGAATGGCTCACTGATATTATCGAGTCAAGAGACGGTCGAGAACATAGAATAATGTTGCGTTCTTTACCTAGAGTAATGTTAGATTATTCATTTATAGCGCACCCGCACAATAGAAATCGTTATCTTAATTTGCTACGTAATAATTTAACTGGGACTTGGTTGATTCCAGAATGGTTAAGGGCTGTTTACATTGGTCGAATTAATCAGGGAACAACCTTAATCAGAAATTATTTTGACAATCATGTTGATGATAACTTACTGATTTATCAGGATAGCAAAAAAAATGAAGTTGTTACATGGTTAAAATCATCAGAAATTAAATCATTAGAGTTTGTGTTCCATGCAGAACGTCAATTAAAACCTGATTTTGTTTTTGCAGAACCGCCGAATGAGAAAAAGGAAGCGATAAGTGCTGTAATCAATAATTATAAAGCTGCCTATTTATTGCCATTAAGAGAATGTTACTTAAATAGCTCTAAGTATAAAACATCGGGTTTTGATGCTCAGTTTGATGTAACTATCGAGTTGATTGAACAACCAAACTATCATAGCAAAATAATTAAAAAACCGACTTATCTTGGCATCGAGGTACTTCATAATAATTATGGCACTAACGAATCAACATTAAATAAAGATATTGATATTGTTGATTATGATGTTGGTAAAATCACTAGAATTGAACGATGGGAGCGTACAAAATTATCAAGGTCTATTAAATTTTATCTTGATGGGTTTGATGAGATAAAAAAATTTAAGGAGTTTATTTATCGAAGGGAGGGTAGAGTTAAACCATTTTGGTTATGTGATGGCGATGTAAATATATATGGTGGAAAGGTTCGTGGCAATCAGATTGTTATTCGTAACGGTCATTACAATGATTTACCATCATTTAAATATTTATCATTATTTCACGATAACGCTGTCTCTTATGCAAAAATAATTAGCATAAGCAATGATTTACATGATAAAACAATAATCGTTATCGACAAAATTATCGAACAGCCAGTCAATAAAATTAGTTGCCTAACGCTTTGTAGGTTTGATACAGACCGAGTGCAAATTGAATACGGTACAAATCAACAAGCACAATCAGATATTCAAGTAATAGAGGTTTTTGATGATCAATATTTTTAAACAATCGGAATTGTATGTTTTTAATGATGGTTTAAACACTTATCGTTATACGAGTGGTATGCGTGAGTTAAATATCGACAACAATATTTATATTAAAGAATCAATTAATCGAAGTGCAATAAAGCGTGATGCATCGTTATCTAAAAACAAAATCACTATAACCATGCCAATTACTAATGAGATTGTGCAGCAATGGATAACACCAGACATAACAAAATACCTACTAGTTGATATTTATACATTAGATAAAAAAAATTTGGTCACGATGGCTTGGAGTGGTCGGTTAACTCAAACCTCCACATCAGATAAAGAAATGACAATGACGTTCGAGTTGCTAATTACAAGGGCTGGACAAACGGGAGTAAATGATAAGGTCCAGCGAAACTGTCGGTATTCCCTATATGGTGAACGATGTGGGTTAAATCGTGATGATTTTAAAATAACAGGTAATGTCACGTCTTATAAAAATGATGTGATAACTGTTGTATTTGAAAAAGAGGTTCCGAATGGATATTTCACTGGCGGAATAGTACAAACACCACAAGGAGAACAAACATTTATTAAAGAACATAGTGAAACTTCAATCACTTTATTTAGAAAAAATCAACAGCTTATAGATAATCTAAGTAAAGGTATTGCATCAGTCATTCTCTATAAGGGATGTTTAAGAACCCTTGATTCTTGCAATACGTTTAATAACACACTTAATTACGGTGGATTTCCATACCTTCCTTTGGAGCCGCTAAATAGTGGCAATTCCATTGTTTAAAAAGGAGGTTTTATGTTTGCATTAGTTGCAGCATTGGTTGCTGTTGTTGTTGGTTTAATTGTTGGTGTGGTTGGATCGCACGGTAAAAAGAACCAACAAAAAATAGAAGCGGATGAGTTTAAAACTGGCACTTCAACCGAAGGGACAGAAATACCAATTGTTTTTGGCACAGTTAAAATAACAAATCCAATTTACACTTGGGTAGGCGATAAATCGCTTAAAGCTATTAGAAAGAAAGGCGGTAAAAAATAATGAAGTTAATTGTTAAGCGTGAAGATCTAATTGCAGCACGACAATGTAGTTCAGGTGGAAGAGCTTTTTTTAAACGTCATGGATTAGATTGGTCCGATTTTTTGAAAAATGGTATTGATGCTGAAATTTTAATAAAAATTAATGATGTAATGGCAAATCAAGTAATAGAACAAGCTAGGCGGAGAATATGGGTGGAAGCAAAAAGAAACAAACAGTAGGTTACAAATATTACGCTGGTACTAGTATGATCTTTTGCCAAGGTACGATTGATAAATTGATTAATATCAGCGTAGCAGACAGAATTGCATGGAAAGGATCGCTGCAAGATGGGACGTTATTTGTTGATAAACCATCTCTTTTCGGTGGAGAATCTAGAGAGGGTGGCTTATCTGGAAGTGTTGATGTTTATTCAGGTCACGATAAACATAGCCGGAATAGCTATCTAGCTAGCAAGATTTCGCAAATTGTACCGGCGTATCGTTATGTTGCTGGCGCAGTTTTCAAGCATTTTTATTGGGGAAATAATCCATATTTAAAAGATATAGCGGTTGTTGTACAACGCATACATTATCAAGATGCAAAAAAAACACCTCAATGGTATAACGAAAAAGCTGAAATTAGATCTGAAGGCGGACTAGGTAACACCGCGATACATTTTATTTTAGACACATCTAATAGTATGAGTGGGTCACGCATCACTGCACTAAAAACAGCAATGAAACGAGCAATTAATAATCTTGAAACTTCTATGGATCTAGCTTCGTCAAGATTAGATATACTGATCACAACATATCAAGGTGGTTCACCGCAAACTAAATTAATTAGAAAGGTATCAGAAAATGATATTTCACCTCTTTTATCATTTATTGATGACTTGAAGATTGTGGGGGGTGATAATCTCGAGTCTGTTTTAAATGCATCTGTCTCTTTTTTTAAAGAAGTAGTTAATTTTGATATGAACCGTTGTTGTATCTTCGTGAGTGACGGCGAACTAGAGAATGTCGATTCTATTAAAAATAATGATATTCATGATCTAATTAATAAATCGGGCAGATTTAATATAGCTAACGGTCGAGATGTTGATATTTATTGCATTAATGTTGGCAATCATAATGTATCTTTAAGTGCAAAGATCGACAACACACCCGAGGATGGTATCCCCGTTATTGTTGGTTCTGATTCTAGCCTAATTTATGACACAATGATGTACGCTATTAATGGTCCAAATGCAGATATGAATCCAGCACATATACTAAGAGAATTGGTGTTAAGCCAGTATACAGGATTTAATTCTCAATCAGTGCAAAATATTATTAATGAGGAGTCATTCAAGCAAGCTGCAGATATTTTTTATCAAGAAAAACTTGGGTTATCTTATCTTTGGAACAATCAGAGTAAATTTGAAGATTTAAAGAAGAACATTGAAAAAACGGTTGATTGTGTGCTTGATCAAAATGCGCAAACAAATCAGTTTGAAATAAAATTGATCAGAAATAATTACAATATTGATGAACTACCGATATTTGATAAAACAAATATTGTTAAAATTTCGGATATCAAAAAAAATATTGTCACTGAGATGATTAATTCTGTTACAGTCAATTTTATTGATAGAACAAATGATTATAAACAAGGTTCGGTCACAGTTCGTGACGATGCACTAATCACAATGGCTGGTCGAGAAAATAATACAACAGTCACGTACGATACTGTATACAGTCGTTCTTTGGCTTCTCGATTGGCTATGAGGGACTTAGCGTATTTATCTTCAGATCTTGCTTCTGTTACACTAACGCTTAATTTAGACGGTAGAATGTTGAGTCGAGGAGATGTGTTTCTATTAAATATGCCACAATTGGGATTGGGCAATGTGGTAATGCGAATAATATCTGTTGACTATGGCACACAAAAAAGTAATCAGGTAACGATTGAATGTTCCCGAGATGTGTTTTCATTGCCTACTTCATCTGTTGTTAGTACTCAACCACCTATTTCTTTACCTGCTGATAATGGTGTAGCAAAACCTGTCAAAAACTTTATTATCGTTGAATCGCCTTATTATGAACTAGTTTATAACTACGGACAAAAAGCAGTAGATCGGTTATTAGAGGGTGACAATGATTTGGCAGGACAAATTGCTTCTGCTGTTATTGATTTACCTAATGATGTGATTTTGGCGGAATTGGTCACATCGCTGTCTAATAACTTTGATAATGCAGAAAGCCTCACTGAATGTGAAATGCGAACATTAGTACAGCAAATTAACAAAATGGAATCTGTTATTACGCTGGATAATGCGCCGAGAAACAGTGAATATACGTGGATTTTAATTGATGATGAGATTCTATTTGTTGAATCATGTAATGGTAATCAATTAACTGTAAAACGAGGTTGTCTTGACACAATACCTGAAATACACAATCAAAATAGTCGAGTCTATTTTTGCGGAGGACAGTTAACGATAAAAACAGAAGACTATTACGAGGGTGACAAAGTTGATTGTCGTATCATTACAAGCACCTCAACTGGTTCACTCGATCCCAAAGATGCAACGGGGCGCGTTATTGATATTAATGGACGGGCAATACGGCCTTATCCTCCTGCTAACGTTACTATCAATGGTTGCTATTATCCTGCATCAATACTCGATAAAACAATAGACATTAACTGGTCGTCAAGAAATAGGTTACAGCAGACATCTGGTGTCATGGTCGGGTGGTATGAAGGGAATGTAACTGTTGAACCTGATGTAAAATATCGCATTGTATTGCGACATTTCACAAATACGCTTATTGATACAATAACCGAAGAACCAAGTTTTTCGTTTGATATTAGCCATCTAAAAAAAGGCGATTTATCTATTGAATTATCTAGCATCAAAAATGATTTAGAATCAAGTCAGAAATTTAGACATAGTATTATTGTGGGTAAAGATATTGAGTTTATTTTCAATAAAGAAAGACAAAACGAATTAGAATTTAAATTTGAGGATTAAAAAATGGCAAAAATTGTTATTTGCAGTGATGCAGAAGATTATGTTAAAGCGATGATTACTGCGCTTAGTGAAGATCATCAAGTATTTTTTTGTGATACGACATCACGCGATTATACTGAAAGTTATTTATCAACATTTGATCTAATTATGGATTATATAAATTCTCAAGAAAAACGTGCAGGTGAACCAATCCAAAAATGCTTTGAGAAAGGCATTCCAGTTGTAGCTGGCGGTTCGGACGGTAATAGTGGAGCTGTTACGTCGATCGGTATTTCAAATAAAATAGATTATTCGTACGGTCAACGTCATACAAAAGTTATAAATAATAAAGATGTTATATCAATAAATTATAGTAAAAAAGAAATTTCACTATATCAAAAATCAGACAAAAGCACTTGGCTTTATTATATCTTTGATGATAACAAAACAACGCCAAAAGATATGATGCCATTGGCGATTTATCGATTTGAAAGTAATTATTACGCACCTACTGTCACTTGTACTGTGTTTCGTAAAGGTGATTTAAATTTAAAAGGTCAACCTTTTGCTGCGGATTGTGCTTTTATTGGCTACCCTTTTAATGTTGAATTAACTAATGACGCGATGAATATTGTCAACGATGTTATTTATTGGTTATTAAATAAAACGTACATTACAGCCAAAGTTAAAGATCAGGATGGAACTCCGCTATCAAACCAAGATGTTTATTTGCATTCCAGATTAAATGGTGACTTAATAGCAAAACACCAAAGTGACGAAAATGGAGATGTTGTCTTTAGAATCAGACATAAATTTGATTATTACGCTATTGCGTTTGACAAAAAAGGAGGCGTAAAAAACGCAGTCGCTATTGATAATATCATTGCATAATTCATATTGACATAGATCATATCACACTATCAATCTTCAACTTACAATAATCAATTGCATCATATAACATCACAAAATCGGTAATATCATATTGTGCTTGTGTGTTTGATGTATGTAAATTGGTAGTGTGTTGTTTATTGTGATCAGTGAACATAAATTCTTTCAGAAAATTCTAGTTAATCCCATACAAAAGAAGCAACGGTAAGCTAGGTTAACCTGAATTTTCTGAACCAGTCGTCGCTCACAGTGGGTATCCAAAAGATGAGTAACAGTTTGATTTTAAGAAATCTGATAAGATATTTTTCTGGACAATTATTATCTATACAATAACTGAAGCGACAGATTATCGAAGCAATATCAATCCCTTTCGCTATTTTTTGGATAAGGTTATTGGCAGGGATCAGCATTTCAAGTAAGATTTGCACTATTTTTTTCTTGTATTGCTGTTATTGGTTTTCTAGGCATAGTAGAAAACCTCTGTTGATTAAATATTCTTCTAATCTATTAGTTCAAAGTACTCGCTAAAGAGAGAGTACTTTGACAGAAATTTAAAAAAATGATTGTTTTTTTGTTTAATCTTTTTGATATATTAAGATTTTCTTAATTAAAATATTTATAAGCTGTACTTGTTTATAAATTTAAATGAGTATCAGACGCTTTTCTTAAAATTTCGTAAATTTCATCTTTAATTTTAAGTTTTTGTTTTTTTAATGCCTCTATTGTGTCGGTCGTATTGACAATAATGCCTGATTCAATGTTTTTAATCTTTTGATCAAGCTCATTATGTTGATCAAACAATTTTTGAAAACGTAAATCGGTATTCTTTAATTTAGAAATTATTTCTCGATATTCTGGAAACATAGCGCCTCCTTATATTAGGCTAAATAGAATAATAACAATAGCACCTATTACTAATTCAGAATACAATATTATTTGTCGCATTAATAGAAAAATTGTTTTAATAGCGAAATTATTTTTATAACAAAACTGTTTTAATCACAAATTTACTAAGGGGTTAATCCATGAGTGAATCGATTGTAATTGCCAAAAGCCATAACAAAGATTTATCTATTATAGCTTCATTAGCTAATCGTCATGGTTTAATTACTGGGGCAACGGGTACCGGCAAGACAGTTACATTACAAAAAATGGCTGAAGGTTTTTCAAAAATAGGTGTACCTGTTTTTCTTGCTGATGTTAAAGGTGATCTAACAGGAATTGGTGAAAAGGGCATATTATCTGAAAAACTACAAGCTCGCTTAGCTAGCATTGGAGTCGATAACTGGCAACCAGATTCGTCACCCATTGAATTATGGGATGTCTTTGCTGAAAAAGGGATACCTGTTCGCAGTACCGTGTCAGATATAGGACCGATTTTACTTGGTCGATTACTTGATTTAAATGAAGTTCAAGCAGGCGTGTTACAGTTAGCATTTAAAATTGCGGATGATAACGGCTTATTATTAATTGATTTCAAAGATCTTCGAGCATTAATTCAATTTGTGGGTGATAATGCTAAAAAATTCACCACACAATACGGGAATATTTCGTTATCGTCAATTGGTGCAATCCAACGCGGATTGCTAACGCTCGAGCAACAAGGTGCCGAATTTTTTCTTGGCGAACCGATGCTCGATATTCAAGATTTAATGCAAGTTAATCCTGAAGGTCATGGCATAGTTAACATATTGTTGGCCGACAAATTATATAACTCGCCTAAATTATATTCAGTCTTTTTATTATGGCTATTATCAGAACTTTTTGAGCATTTGCCAGAAGTTGGTGATCTTGATAAACCTAAACTTGTCTTCTTTTTTGACGAGGCTCACTTACTTTTTAATGACATTTCGCCTGCATTATTAGAAAAAATAGAGCAAGTTGTGCGCTTAATTCGCTCTAAGGGAATTGGGATTTATTTTGCCTCGCAAAACCCAAGTGATATTCCTGATACAGTTTTAGGGCAATTAGGTAATCGTGTGCAGCATGCTTTACGCGCATTTACCCCTAAAGACCAAAAAGCGGTAAAAACAGCCGCCCAAACCATGCGCACAAATCCAAGTTTTGACACTGAAAAAGCGATAATGGAATTAGGTGTTGGTGAAGCACTCATTTCGTTCTTAGATGAAAAGGGTAGCCCAAACATGGTTGAGCGTGGTTATATTATTGCGCCAGGTTCAAAAATGGGATCAATGTCGCCAGACAATCAATCATCTATTATTCATCAATCCGATTTTTACAATAAATATGTGCAAACCTTAGATCGACAATCGGCTTATGAAATATTGAAAAATGGATTTTCATTAGATAACTTGTCTAACCAAAACATGAATAACGATGTAAGCAATAAACAAAATAATGGTGGATTGCTTAATTTTTTAAGCACTGTCCTTTTTGGTAAAAAAGGACCAAAAGGAGGTCAACATGATGGTATTACTCAACAAATAGCCAAAAGTGCAACAAGGCAAGTTGTTAATCAAATTGGTAAACAGATCACCCGTGGCATATTAGGTGGTTTTAAAAAATAATAAAACTGAGCTTATTACCCCAAAAGTTAGCAAAATAGGAGTATTTTAATGTTAAAAATGTTTATGGAATGGTATAAAAAGCGTTTTAGCGACCCGCATGTTGTATCGCTAATGGCTGTTATTGTTGGCTTATTTATTATCATCTATTTTTTTAATAAAATTTTACTGCCTGTTTTAATTGCTATTGTGCTTGCTTATTTACTGGATAGACCAGTTAACTTTTTACATAAAAAAAATATTCCAAGAACTCTCGCTGTTGTGATGGTATTACTACTTTTTTTAATGGTGGTATTCGTTGGATTTATGATTTTATTACCATTAATTTGGCAACAAAGTGTTAGCTTAATTACCAATATCCCAAACATGCTCAATTTTGCTAATAATTTCCTCACCAACTTGCCTGAACACTATCCAGAATTAATCGATGTTGGTTTATTCGATTCGGTCATCCAAGGTATTACCAACAAAGTCGTGCAAACTGGTAATTCGTTGTTACAATTTTCAATTGTTTCTTTGTTAGGGATGGTATCTGTTGCGATTAATGCGGTATTAGTGCCAATAATGATGTTCTTTTTACTAAAAGATAAAGCAAAGATATGGGGATACTGCTCCAAAATCTTACCCAAAAACCGCACAATTTTAAACAAAGTTGCCGCTGAAATGGATATGCAAATATCCAATTATATTGTTGGCAATGTACTACATATTATTATTTTAACGGTTTGTGTTTATATTCCTTTTTGGTATTTTGGGTTAGATTATGGACTCTTATTAGCTGTGCTTGTCGGATTATCTGTTTTAGTGCCCTATGTTGGTATTATTATTTCAACGATTCCCGTTGTATTAATTGCACTATTTCAATGGGGTTTAACCGCGCAATTTGGTTATTTATTATTTTTCTATATTCTGATTCAAACATTAGACGGCAACTTACTCGTACCTTGCTTATTCTCTGAAAAGCTAAACTTACATCCACTTGTTATTATTTTAGCGGTAATTGTTTTTGGTGGTCTATGGGGATTTTGGGGGATATTTTTTGCAATACCTTTGGCTACATTGGTCAAAGCAATTATAAATGCTTGGCCAAAAACAGATGAGTTAAATAATAATAGTGAAGTAAAAGCAGATTAATGGTTAATCTGCTTTTGTATAAATTATTTACAGTGGGTTTTTAGATAATCTAAAATTACTTCGTGGTGATTGGATGTTTTAAAATCATTAAACACTTTTTCGATTGTACCGTCTTTGCTGATTAAAAAGCTAATACGGTGAATCCCATCATAGGTTTTACCCATAAACTCTTTTTCACCCCAAGTACCAAATGCTTGGGCGACTTCATGATTCTCATCAGAAAGCAACGTGAAATTTAATAACTCTTTTTCAACAAATCGAGATAACTTTTCTGGCTTATCGGTACTAATTCCAAGGATTGCCACATTGCATTTTTTAAACTCATCAGAACAATCGCGCAAATTACATGCTTGCACAGTGCAACCTGGCGTCATTGCTTTTGGGTAAAAATAAATTAAAACACGTTGACCTTTAAAGTCATTCAAGCCTACAAGCTCTCCATCTTGGTCTGGCAACGAAAACAGTGGTGCTTTTTCACCTTCTTTAAGTGGATTAACCATATAATTATTACCTATTTTAATAGTTTAAATTTGATCTGTTTAGGTATATTAAAAGTATTGTCATACTTTTAAATTAAGTTACTAAAAAAACGATTTGCTGCATCAATGGTGTGATTGATCTCTTTGTCTGTGTGTTTAAGTGACATGAAACCAGCTTCAAAAGCTGACGGTGCAAAATAAACACCTTCAGTTAGCATATGATGATAGAATTTTTTGAATAATTCAATATCACACTGCATAACATCTTGATAACTGGTTACTTCAGAAGCAGTTGTAAAAAACAACCCAAACATAGCGCCTACATAATTCACCACTAATGGCACATTATGTTTTTTAGCGACCGATAATAATCCATCAGCAAGCGATGCAGTTTTATCTGCTAACTCTTGATAGATCCCAACTTCCATTAGCTTGGTTAAAGTTGTATAACCTGCTGCCATTGCAACGGGATTACCTGAAAGAGTTCCAGCTTGGTATATTGGACCAGTTGGTGCTAATTGCATCATAATATTCGCACGACCACCAAAAGCTCCAACAGGCATACCACCACCAATAATCTTGCCTAAACAAGTTAAATCGGGCACCACATCATAATAATCTTGAGCACCACCAAGCGCCACTCTAAAACCCGTCATTACTTCGTCAATAATCAATAACGCACCGTATTGATCACAAAGTTCACGCAGTCCTTGTAAAAACTCTTTTTTGGCTGGTACACAATTCATATTGCCAGCAACAGGCTCAATAATAATGGCAGCTATTTCATTAGGGTATTGCTGAAATTGCTTTTTGACTGACTCTAAATTATTATAATCACAAACTAATGTATGTTTAACGAAATCATTAGGTACACCGGGAGATGTCGGATGTCCAAAAGTAAGCGCACCAGAACCAGCTTTAACTAACAAATAGTCGGCATGTCCGTGATAGCAACCCTCAAACTTAATAATCTTATCGCGCCCTGTAAAACCACGTGCAACACGAATGGCGCTCATGGTTGCCTCAGTTCCCGAATTCACCATTCGCACCATTTCAATAGAAGGCATTAATTGCGTCACTAAATTGGCAACTTTGGTTTCAATTTCGGTTGGTGCTCCATAACTTAAACCATTATGCACCGCATTAATTACCGCATTGGCTACATCAGGATCATTATGCCCAAGGATCATTGGTCCCCAAGAACCGACATAATCGATATAGGCCTTGTCGTCTACATCATAAATATATGCACCATTTGCGCGTTCAATAAATAAAGGCGTGCCACCCACGCCATTAAATGCGCGGACCGGTGAATTAACACCGCCAGGCATAACGGATAAGGCATGATGATAAAGCTTTTCTGATTTAAATATATTTCGCATAATTGAGATGCTCTCTCTATAAAATTTTGTGGTATTTATTCATAAAATCAAAGTAAATTCAAGCTGGCTATTAGAAATTTATTTAATAGAAGTTTTCTATTTTGTATTTTCATTTAGCAAGGGTATATAATGCTAAGATAAATATATTAGGAGAAGAATATGAGCGATGCTTTACCAATCAACTTTACTGATGCAGCAGCAAATAAAGTAAAATCATTAGTAACAGAAGAGGAAAACCCAAACCTTAAACTAAGAGTTTACATTACTGGTGGTGGCTGTAGTGGATTTCAGTACGGGTTTACTTTCGATGAAAAAGTCAATGAAGATGATCTAGCCATCGAAAAAAATGGCGTATCACTAGTTATCGATCCTATGAGCTTACAATATCTTGTTGGTGGCACAATCGATTATGTAGAAGGCTTACAAGGTTCTCGCTTTGTGGTTGACAATCCTAATGCAACAACGACTTGTGGTTGTGGTTCATCTTTTAGTGTTTAAGTCGTATTTAAGCTTTTTTTAAATACTAATAACACATATTGCTAAACAATAAATCCGAATTTTTTATTTTTTAAGCGGGATAGATGAATAAACCCACAAAATGTGACAAACATTGAGCAATTAGATAATAATTTAAATTTTTTTGTTGACGGAAAATTTAAGATGGGTAAAATGCACAGCATTCAAAACGCAATTACCTTTCGGTAATAAGTTTTGAGCCCGGGTGGTGAAATCGGTAGACACAAGGGATTTAAAATCCCTCGGCCTTTTTGGCCGTGCGAGTTCAAGTCTCGCCCCGGGCACCATTAAACAAACACCTCTTACGCGGGAATAGCTCAGTTGGTAGAGCACGACCTTGCCAAGGTCGGGGTCGCGAGTTCGAACCTCGTTTCCCGCTCCAATAAAATTTTATAACATTAGTGTAGAAAAATTTATCAATATTATTGAGTTTTTATCAATATTCATAATGGTAGAACTTGTCATTATAAACAGTAGACCAATCATCTGGACAAAAATACGATCAAGACTTGATCAATCTGAAATGGGTGCGGTTAATTATGATTATCCCATTGCTTTACTGAATCAGTATTATAGACTCGAATTGCATACTCTATAATATACATTTGTTTTACATAGGGATAGTTTATCTTATTGAGGCTTATTTCTTTAAAAACATCAATATTATGTCGACAAAATTGAATACGACAATCCCCATCTACTTAGCGACGCATACAATGATAGATATGAACCATCTTTTAAAATCATCAAAAAGCGTTATATGCAAGTTATTTAAAAAAAATCTAATACTTGCTTTTAATTAATCTTCCTTATTTACCGATTTATTATTTAGCAAATCTAGCATAAGATTAAGAGCATCTTGTTAAATTTGTTTATGCAGACGTTGATTATTTTTGTATATCACACTAATATTAAGCAGTCTTTCAAGTAGTACCAGTACCATTAGCTTATTGGTTAAAGATGCTTTATCAGGATGATCTTCAAGCTTTGAAGGAATAAGATTTCGAATGAATTCTTTCTGTTCGGTAATGATATCCTATATGCAGGGCTAATCTTCATACATTTTTTCCGTTGCTCGCATAAATAAACAGCCGTTAAAATTCTCTTCGCAAGGCCATTTTTAATTCCATCCATTGCACTGAGGCCTAGGACAGCTTCATTAAGCTTTTCTTTGAATCTCTATATTTAAATACTTCAATTATCAGTTTGTCTTTACTACCAAAGTTATTATATAAGGTGGTTTTAGAGCATCCAGATTTATCTTTTATTTCATCGACGCCAACTTTAGCAAAACCACTTTAATAAAAGAGTTTTTCAGCTGTTTTGATGATTCGTTTGTACATTTTTTCAAAATTAAGTTGCCTAAATAAATTGCAAGATGAACAGAAATGTACGATTTTATTGAATTATCCATTATAACGAAACAGGACAAATAACTAATGAAACTCTTCTTTTTGGTTAGCGAAAAATTACCTAGTAGACCCAAATTACTTTATTTAGTATAAGGATTGTTAGGTGGTTTTTTGGCAATTTTTAACGTTAGAGTATTTGACAACATACTCTGCTAGCTATTTTATCATGGCTCTGTTTGGAACTTCGTGTGTTATTTTATTTGCAGTTTCTCAGTCTCCTTTGGCGCAGTCTAGAATATAATCTTTGGGTATTTAATATCAGCGCTTATCGGCTTATTATTTTTAAAGTTACTCGGTGACTCAGCATTAGTTATCGCCTTGGCTGTGGGATGTGCCATTGCAGCAATGCAGTTCTTTCGATATGTGCATCCGCCTGCAGCCGCTAATCCGTTAGTGATATTGTTAACACCAAGTCAAATTCATTATGATTTTAGCTTCTTACTGTTTCCGGTGTTATCGGGCTCTATCGCTTTAGCCATCATTGCGTACATTGTTAATAATCTTACTGGAAAAAACTAGTGGCCACTCTATTGGTTAATAGTAAAAGCACATAAATAAGAATAAACGAATAACATCATATTTTAATTGAAATAAATAGTTAACTTTATCGAACCAGATCGCAATTCGATGTAAACAAAGGCTATCATAAGTGGTGCAGGTAATTCAACAATTAGTATCCTAAGGAGGGGAAGACAATGCATTAGCGGTTGTTGCCTTGAATAATATTGCAAATAATGGCCCGCATAATGCGATCGAGTTTTTAAGTAATAATTAATCGTATTTTAGCCATTAACAATCGCTTAATATTTCATTATGCCAAAATCGCATTACATAATAGAAATTAGTTATTGCAATCAAAGCAATAATCTTATAATTTATTCAAATTTTAGAGTACAATACAATTAATTACTTATCATAATAATCATGCAGTGTTTTAGATTTTCTTATAAAAAATAGACATGGATTGATTGTCAATTAAACAAAAGTTACACCGGTTTTTACATAAATTATTACCCGTTTCGATACAGAAGTTTCTATTTAATTCTGCATTTGGAATTGTAGTTCAACATATAATGTTTAGCTTGGAGAAAGGAAATGTATTTATTAGAAATGGCACCAAAATTTTTGTTAGCTTTAATTATTTTACTTGTTTATGTGAAGTTGTCAGGAAAAAGCCAAATTGCACCAATGTCGCAGCTCGATCAGGTGGGTAGTATGGTCATTGGTGCGCTAGTTGGGGGGGCATTACTTAGCCCGACAGTATCGCCTTGGGAAGCTGCTGGGTTAGTGGCTATTTGGGCTGGTCTACTTGTTTTAATTCGTTTTATCAAATCTAAAAACTCACGCCTACGCGATGCCATAGATGGTGAACCAATCCAATTAGTGAAAAGTGGCCATTTAATCACGGATAATTTTATAAAAGCCAACTTACCGGTAAGAGATTTTGAAACTTTAGTGAATATACAAAGTATAGCTTCATTTGATGAATTGAAAGAAGTTTGGTATGAACTCAATGGTTCTTTAACCATTATCAAAAAAGGCGATAAAGATATCGCTGTACTCATCATTGAAAATGGTGCAATTAGTCAGGATAATCTTAAGCAGCTTAATAAAGATGAAGATTGGGTTAAAAGCGAAATTTCAAAACAAGGATATGAAAAAATTGATGATATTTTTTGTGCTGAATGGTTTGATAATAAATTGATTATTTATCCTTATGATGCGGTACGTGAAGGTAAAAAATAATCATTTTTTAGGGTGGATTAGCTCCACCCATTTTAGCTCAATTAATTTAGAACCATCGACTAATTAACGCAGTTGGCTATCTTTACTGCCACGGCGATTATATAAGTTTGATACCTTAGTTAATTGCTTATCGATTTCTTGCTGGCAAGACAGACAATATTGCACTCCGGGTAATGCTGCTTTTCTGGCTTCAGCAATAGGTTCTCCACATGCAATACAAAAATCAGCGCTAGTGGTACCGTGATTAAGTTGGCTTCTTGCGTTTTCAATAGCATCGGCAATTGTTCCTTCGATTTGTTGATTAACGGCATCGTCAGGTGCCCATCCACTCGCCATAAAAGGAAGCTCCTATAACTGAAATAGTATGTTGATGATATAGTGTTTTTTTTAATTATTTCAAGTAATATAGCCAATAAATAATCAAAAAATGGCGTTATTGATTATATTGTTTCTGGGTAAGCATTCGTGTATTTAATTTAACATTATCAAAATACGGAGGTTTTTATGCAGCAATATGAGCAAGCAACATTTGCCGGCGGTTGTTTTTGGTGTATGGTAAAACCCTTTGATCAGTATGAGGGGGTGATCAAGGTTGTTTCGGGGTATACTGGTGGGCATGTTGCAAACCCAACCTACCAACAAGTCTGTTCGGGCACAACCGGACATACCGAAGCGGTTCAAATCACGTTTGATCCCAAACTAATTAGTTATAAAAAGCTTTTAGATATCTTTTGGCAACAAATTGATCCAACCGATTCTCAAGGTCAATTTGCTGATCGGGGGAATTCTTATCGTCCAGCGATTTTTTACCATAACGAATTTCAGCATAAACAAGCATTAGCGTCTAAACAAACTTTGCAAGAAAGTGGACGATTTAATAAGCCAATTGGTGTTGCGATAGAGCCTGCGGTGGTTTTTTATCCGGCTGAGGATTATCACCAAAGTTATTATACCAAACAGCCTCAACACTATAACCAATATTACAAATTATCAGGGAGATCTGACTTTTTGGCTAAACATTGGCAAAAATCAAATAAAGGATGAATTAATAATGCAAAACTACCCACAATACAGTAGCAAACAAAAATGGATCCATTGGCTAACATTAATACTCATTGTATTAGCATTTTTATTGGTGAAATTTAACGTGATATTATCACGCTATGTGGGGGGCATGTTTACCCTTTATATATTGCACAAATCTTTTGGCTTAATGATTTTTGTAATCACATTATGGCGCTTTGTTGTGATTAAAAAAGAAGGTGTGCCTGATGTCTTACCAAAAGAGCAAAAGTTACAACGCACATTATCAAAATCGGTACAAGGATTTATTTATATTTCATTACTGATAGTACCGGCCTCTGGATATTTGATGAGTAGTCATTCACTAAATGTATTTGGCATCTTATCTATTCCTGCGCTTGATATGCCTAACATGTATTATCATTTTTTTCATACTGCCCATAAAGTTGGCTCATATTTATTAGCTATGTTACTTATTTTACATATAGCTGGCGCCTTATATCATTATTTTTGGATTAAAGATAAAGTATTGCAATCTATGTTAAGCCGTGATTAATCACCATTAATTAAAATAAACAACATTAAATAACGAAGGTGACTTATGAATAAAACAATGAAAGAAAAAGCACTATCCATATTAACACCTATGCAATATCATGTTACCCAAAAAAATGGGACAGAACCCCCATTCGAAAACGAATTTTATGCCAATCAGCAAGATGGGCTATATGTTGATATCGTATCTGGCGAACCGCTATTTGCTTCGTTAGATAAATTTGATTCGGGTTGTGGTTGGCCAAGCTTTACCAAACCAATAGAAAAAGGCAATATTATTGAAAAAAAAGATACCAGTTTTGGTATGCGACGTACTGAGGTGCGATCTGCAAATGCTGATTCTCATCTTGGTCATGTCTTTAATGATGGACCAAAAGATTTAGGTGGACTGCGCTATTGCATCAACTCGGCTTCGTTACGCTTCATTCCAAAAGATGAGCTTGAAGAAGAAGGTTATGGGCAATATTTAAAGCTGTTTGATAAATCATAAATAAAAGGCGACAAAACAATCGCATAAAACAAAAAATCCTATCATTTCAGCAAAAGATGATAGGATTAATAAAAACATAGTTAGATTAATTCTTTCGTTTAAATAAAATATAACTAATTAATAAAAACACAAAACTAGTGATAAGTGATCCAATAATAGGGTAAATACCCATGACAATACTCACTTGAGCAAATAAATTATCGGCAATATAAAACAAAAAGCCAAAGCTGATGCCTATCACCACGCGAATCCCCATTGACACGCTACGTAACGGACCAAAGATAAACGACAACGCTAGTAACATCATTACCGCAACAGAAACTGGTTTGATGATCTTTTTCCAGAATAGCAAATCATAATATTTTGTGTCTTGTCCAGAATTTTTCAGGTATTGTGAATATTGATAAAGCCCAGATGCCGACAACGAATCAGGGTCAAATGCTACAATACTTAATTTATCGGGGGTAATATTTGTTTTCCAAGGGATGGAGACCATATTGACCCCCACAATTTTGTTGGGCATCGTTAGCTCATTTTTTTCGACTTGCGACAAAGACCAACTATCGTTTTCATAAACACCATTGGCGGCGTGGGTAATGGATAGTAGCTTATTGTCATCGACCGAATAGATATAAACATTTGAAATCGAATTATCGTTATTTACATGCCCAATAAACACATAATCATTACCATCTTTAGCCCAAAGGCTGCCTTGTTCAGCCATTAACGAATTACCATAAAGTTTTTCAGAACGCATATTGCGTGCTGTTTGTTCGCTAACTGGCGCAACCCATTCACCAATCGCCATAGTAATTAACACTAGTGGTAAGGCAGTTTTCATCACCGCAAACGCAATTTTAAAACGGCTAAAGCCCGAAGTTTCCATTATAATGAGCTCACTGCGTGATGCCAACAAGCCCAAACCAATTAACGCACCTAACAATGCTGCCATAGGAAAGAACACTTCCAAATCTTTCGGCACCATTAGCAGGGTATAAATACCCACAGAAAACGCATCATAATCAACTTTAATTTTTCGCAGTTGATCAATAAAACGGATAATACCCGACAAACTAATAAGTAAAAAAAGGCTAATACCGATGGTGCTTAATATAGTTTTACCAATATAACGATCCAAAATCGAAAACACGCTTTTCTCCTTAAGATGCCGAATATTTTAAGCGAAGTTTACGCATAAATAAGTTATCCCAACAATTCAAAATTAGCGCTAACATAAAATACCCTAAATTCAAAATATAAAACCATAATTCGGGATCTAAACGGCTTTTACCTGCATTGGCTTTAATAGAACTGGCCGACAAAAAGTAAACCAAATACAGCAGTAAAGCCGGTAAAACTTGTGCAAGTCGTCCTTGGCGTGGGTTAGATACGCTCAGTGGAATCACTAAAAATGCCATTAATGGTACTGAAATAATCAACGTTACTCGCCAATAAAATTCAGAATTGGCTTTAGGTGTATTAGTGCTTGCCAGCTCAAATAATCCTAATTGTTGAACATCAGTTTTATCTGTATCCTCATTGGTCGACAACACTTTGGGTTTAATTATGCCTAAATAATTATTAAAGTGTGAAATTCGAAAATCCTTTAATTGTGCTGTGCCTTCATAACGATTGGCATTTTCAAGGGTAATGATTTGATTACCTTCATTATCATGTCCAGTCTTTCCTTTGTTGGCAATAATAATGGAAGGGCGTTGATTGGTTTTTGGATTGATTTGAGCAATAAACACATTTTCTAAATTATTGTTATCCACATTACCAATATAAATTACCGAATTACCATCAGGCGTTTGTTGAAATTGCCCAGCTAACAATCCTGCTAAACTAGGGTTTATTTTAGCATTGGCAAGTAGCTGATCTTGCTTAACGCTAGACCAAGGACCAAACCAAAGCGAATTGAGTGCTGTTAATATGCAGGTTAAAATACAAAGAAAAAGCACCACTTGATAAGTCAAATGCTTCTTCACCCCGCAAGCGTGCATTGCCACCATTTCGCTGTCAGAATAAAGGCGCCCAAAGGTAACTAATACACCAAGAAAAAGGCTCAGTGGTAAAATAAGATCAGCCATATTCGACACGCCCAAAACTAACAACGGCATAATTAAATCACGGGGGATCGAACCATCAATGGCGCTCGACAAAATTCGAATTAATTTTTGAGAAAAGAAAATTAGCAACAAAATAAACAATATTGCCCCTTGGGTTTTCAATGTCTCTTTAACTAAATATCGACGAATTATCACATTTTACCTATATATGTTGGCACAAAATCAGGCTATTATAATCTGATTTGTTTAGTTTTAGTTATCTTTTTGTTGCTATCCAACAATGAACCGATAGAATATTAATAATCTCTACCCATTCACAAACGAGAAGCATTATGGAATTTCAAATAAAAAACAGCGCTATTATAACCAAACAAAAAACAGAGTGTTTAGTTATTTCAATTGATTCAGGAAAAATCCAGTCTGATTTTGTTAAAGATATCGATAAATCAACTAATGGCTTAGTTAGTGAGCTTATCAAATCAGGCGACATAAGTGGTGAACTAGGTCAAACCACCTTGTTATATCCAAACAGTAATAGCTTAAAACAAAAGATCTTATTTGTTGGATGTGGCAAAGCCAAAGCGTTTGGCTTAATGCAAGCCAAAAAAGCTATTCAAGCGGTCATAAAAGAGCTAATTGCAAAAAAAATCAAAAATATTGCATGGGATTTATTTGCATTCAATGAAGTAAATAGCCTTGAAATTGCCAAACAACTACCGCAAATTGTGAGCGACATAACTTATCGATTTGATGAATTCAAAACCACGAAATCCCCAGTACTTAGTCTAACTAACATCACATTATTAACCCACGACAAAAAAGCATTATCAGCATTAACTGATAACTTGTTGCAAGGGCAAATTATTGCAAATGCGATTGCGACAACAAAAACGATTGCCAATATGCCATCAAATGTTTGTAATGCAAAATACTTAGCCGAACAAGGCAAACAGCTTGGTAAATTACACTCATCATTAAAAGTCACCTGCCTTGGCGAAAAAGAACTAGCAAAATTGAATATGAATGCTTATTTAGCTGTCGGACGCGGATCGCAAAATGAATCAATCATGACAGTGATGGAATATCAAGGTGCTAAAGATAAAAAAGCCCAGCCCTATGTCTTAGTTGGCAAAGGGCTAACGTTTGATTCTGGGGGCATATCCATCAAACCATCTGCTGGCATGGACGAAATGAAATACGACATGTGTGGCGCGGCGACCGTTTATGGAGTTATGCAAGCAGTAGCTGAACTCAAATTACCTATTAACGTGGTTGGCATTATGGCGGGTTGTGAAAATATGCCCGACGGCAACAGCTATCGCCCTGGTGACATACTCACCACCATGTCAGGTACTACGGTTGAAGTAATTAACACCGATGCCGAAGGGCGCTTAGTATTGTGTGATGCGTTAACTTATGTTGAACGTTACAATCCCAAAATCGTTATTGATATAGCCACCTTAACAGGTGCTTGTATCGTTGCGTTGGGTCATCACTACACCGGGGTAATGGGTAACAACGACAAGCTAATTGCGCAATTGGTAGCATCATCCAACAAAGCGGGCGACAAGGCATGGGCACTACCTATTGATAGTGAGTTCCAAGAACAGATCAAATCAACTTGTGCTGATATTCTCAATGCAAGTGGACGTGATGGTGGCACCATTACCGCTGCTTGCTTCTTATCACGCTTTACCGAAAAATATCAATGGGCACATTTAGATATTGCTGGCACTGCATGGAAGTCTGGCGGGCAAAAAGGTGCAACAGGTCGCCCAGTTGCCATGTTGATTCAATATCTACAAGATCAATAAATTGAGCTAAGATTTTATGAAAAAAGTGATCTTCTATTTACTTGAAAATCAAAAAGAAGCCAACGAATTGGGCATGCTATTTTATGAAAAGCTAGCATGCCAAAAGATAGTTGAAGCTTGGCACGCCAAACAGCGCGTGCTAGTTGCTTGTCAAAATCAGGCTCAAGCTGAGCGAATAGATGAATACCTTTGGCAACTTGACACCACCAATTTTGTACCACACAATTTAGCTGGCGAAGGTATAAAAGGGGGATCCCCTGTCGAAATCTGCTGGCCAGAAAAACGCAGCAGTGGTTCTCGCCAGTTGCTGATTAATTTGCAAGAGCAATTTCCCGAATTTGCTGGCGTTTATCGTGATATTATCGATTTTGTGCCAGTTGATGAACGACTAAAGTCACTTGCAAGGGCAAGGTATAAGTTATATAAAGAGGCTGGATTTAATCTTAAAACCATTCCAATCACTTGTGAATAAATTTGGTTAATATATTGCTGATTTTTTTAATGTTTTTTCTAAAAATCATAAATAAAAAAATCAACATGCAACTGGCTTTTTACGACCAAAAAATTTACGCATTATCCGAAAACTTAAAACTGCGTTAACCCTTTTTTTTATTAATAAATAAAAATCAATAAAAACAATAAATTGAAAACACATTATAAAAAAGGGTTTTTAATAGCAAAAATCTTGTTTGTCTTTTTCACAACAAGGTTTATAGTATGTCGGCTTCTAGTTTACCGCCGTGTAGGCGGTTTAGAAATTAATAAAGGGCATTGTCATTTTAATTAAGATGTTTACCGCCGTGTAGGCGGTTTAGAAACGTTACAAGATTATTAGATAAAATTCGCAATCCATCTCGGTGTTGTTACAGACGCTATTTATTCCACCAAAAAGTTAAAACGATTGAAATATAATCGATTATTTTGATTGAAAAATCTCTACCATCCCAAAGCTGAACCGTTCTGTTATTTACATTTCCTTATAAAAAAATCCGTCAAAAAACTAGCCAAGCTTTTTTTTAACATTATAATTTTAACGGTGATAATTAAGCTAGTTTGTTTTTAGGCTAACTATTGAAAAAAAGATACGTAAAACAATGCGTTAATTGAAGAGGAGTCAAGACTGAAGATGCCAAAGACGTGATTAGCACCTTGCAAAAGGTAAATCCAGCAAAATCCATTTATCCCAGCAAAAAAACGCTAGAAATCATGTTGATTTTATTGTTTTTTTATAGATATTGTCTTTTATAAAAACAATCGATTTACAATTTGCTCTAAAAACCACCATTAAACAAATTGGTTATAAGATAGCAGTAGGAACAAACCCTATTGTGCGTTAAAATAGCCTTTATTATTACAATGAATTACCAAGGAAATCGCATGACAATCGAAATGACAACACTCGATAAAATCAAAAAACAAATTGCCGAAAACCCGATTATTTTATATATGAAAGGGTCACCAAAATTACCAAGTTGTGGTTTTTCGGCTCAAGCGGTGCAGGTTTTATCGCAATGTGGTGAGCCGTTTGCTTATGTTGATATTTTACAAAATCCTGATATTCGCGCTGAATTGCCTAAATTTGCAAATTGGCCTACGTTTCCACAATTATGGGTGGAAGGCGAATTAATAGGTGGCTGTGATATTATGTTAGAAATGTTTCAAGCTGGTGAACTGCAAACGCTTATTAAGCAAACTGCCGAAAAGCATAAATCTTAATTAAACGATGAATTAAGCGCGCAAGTTGAGCGCGCTTTTTTATGGTAGTTATATAACGAGTAAATTAATTTTCAATTGTTTTTGTATGTTTATTCATTTTTAGTTTATTGCGCATTATTATCGTCTTGTTGTGTCTCTGTTTCATTATCCATAGGCACTAAAGGCCACCCCCCAAGCGATTTAAGTCGATTAACAATTTTACAAAAGAGTATGGCTGTTTTTTGCGTATCATATAGTGCGCTGTGGGCTTGTTTGTGATCGAATGTAATTTGTGCCACTTGGCAAGCTTTTGCTAGCACCGTTTGCCCAAAAATCAGACCACTGAGTGATGCTGTATCAAAGGTGGCAAAAGGATGAAAAGGGTTACGCTTGATGCCTGAGCGTTCAGCCGCTGCCATTAAAAAACTATGATCAAAGTGCGCATTATGTGCAACCATCACCGCGCGCGTACAGTCGCTGGCTTTTATGCCTGATCTAACCATTTTGAAGATTTCATCTAAGGCGTGCTTTTCGTCCACGGCAGCGCGCAGTGGATTATTAGGATCAATGCCGTTAAAAGCAAGTGCGGTGGGTTCTAAAATTGCATCGTTAAACGGATTGACATTAAATTGTAAGGATTGATCAGGCTCTAACCAACCATCAGGTGTCATTTTTAAGGTGATAGCGGCGATTTCTAAAATAGCGTTGAGTTTTGGATCGAATCCTGATGTTTCAATATCAATTACAACCGGATAAAATCCTCGAAAGCGTTCACATAATTTGGCGTTTGGCACGTTAATCTATCTTATCTATCAAAAAAGGGCTATTATGCCAGCTTTTAAGCGGTTCGCCTAGCATTGGTGTTGAGTGTTTGCATTCCATGCCTTTATTTTTATTAGGTGTCATTCTAGTAAGCTTTACGCCAATCACGTTTAAGTCACATTAAAGCGAACGATTAGATGCCATTATTGGTTAAAGTGATTATAATTATCAATCATCATTAAACAATATTAAAACCGAGCAATCAATGCAAAACTTTGAGTTAGAAAAGATTATTAACAACGAACTGCAAATTACCCGCTATCGTGACTATGCACCAAATGGATTGCAAGTGCAGGGGCGTGCGCAAGTCAATAAAATTGTGACAGGTGTTACCGCTTGCCAGTTATTGTTAGATAAAGCGGTCGAACTGCAAGCCGATGCAGTGCTTGTACATCATGGCTATTTTTGGAAGAACGAAGTACAAACCATCACCGGCATTAAATACCAACGGCTAAAAACGCTATTAACTAACGATATTAATTTATATGGTTATCACTTGCCATTAGATGGTCATCCCATTTTTGGCAATAATATCGAATTGGCTAATTTGTTAGGTATTTTGGTCGATAAACGCAACGATATCACCGATCTACTTTTTACTGGCACATTACGCTCGCCACTGACTGCTTTGCAATTTAAACTTCAGCTTGAACAAGTGTTACACAATAATAAACGGCAAGTACTATTTTGTGGTGATAATGCGCCAGAACTGATTAATCATATTGCGTGGTGTAGTGGCGGTGGGCAAGATTATATTGAACAAGCGGCACAAATGGGCGTAGATGCATTTTTTACGGGTGAAGTGTCGGAACGTACCATCCACCTTGCGCGTGAATATGGGATTAATTTTTATGCTGCTGGGCATCATGCCACCGAGCGTTATGGTATTAAAAAATTGGGCGAATGGTTAGCGAGTTGTTATGGCGTTGAGGTTATTTTTGTTGATATTGATAATCCTGCATAACAAAAGTTGAATTTACCTTAGAAATATCGCATACTTATTCGCAGATTTTTTATTCTTTACGTTGTGTTATAAACCAATAATCTGAGAGGTCATTTTATGTTTACAGGAAGTCTGGTCGCACTTGTTACTCCCATGGATACGAAAGGAAACGTTGACCACGTAAGCTTAAAAAAATTGGTCGAATATCATATTGCCAATGGAACATCGGGTATCGTTTCGGTGGGAACAACAGGCGAATCGGCAACCCTTGATCACCATGAGCATATTGATGTGATTAAACGAACCATCGACTATGCCGATGGACGTATTGCCATTATTGCCGGCACTGGTGCAAACGCAACAAAAGAGGCCATTGAATTAACCAGCCGAGTAGAACATATTGGTGTTGCAGGTTGTTTAACGGTTGCACCTTATTATAACAAACCCACTCAAGAAGGTATTTATCAACACTTTAAAGCCATTGCCGAAAGCACTGCACTACCGCAGATTTTATATAACGTGCCAGGGCGCACTAGTAGTGATATTAAACCCGAAACCGTTGGTCGTTTAGCTAAAATCAAGAATATTGTTGCCCTAAAAGATGCAACTGGCGACCTTTCTAGAGTTTATCCAACGCGCAAACTGGTTGGTTCTGATTTTAAATTATTGAGTGGCGATGATTCAACCTTTTTAGACTTTATGATTTTAGGGGGTAATGGTGTAATTTCGGTGACAGCTAATGTTGCGGCTAAAGCCGTTGCTACTGTGTGTCAGCTTGCTGCTAATAACCAAATTCAAGAAGCCCGCGCCTTAAACGACACTTTAATGGCTTTACACCATAATTTATTTATCGAACCCAACCCAACGCCAGCCAAATGGGCGTGCGCGAGATTAGGTTTAATGCAAAGCGCAACCATTCGCTTACCATTAGTTGAGCTAAGTACCTCGGCGATTCCTGCCGTTGAGCAAGCATTAAAAGAGGCAAATTTACTGTAATTAGTTTTGTATAACCTTTAATTAAAAAGCAGATATCTATGTTAAATAATACATTGAATAAAACATTGAACAAAACCATATTTAAAAGCAATGTTATTAAAAAAACGGCTGTTTTAACCGTTTTGGCTTCTTTATTTCTTGTCGGTTGTGGTAGCGATCAAAATTTTAAGCGCGAAGTCGAAGGTAATGAAGATTACCTTAAATCACCCACTTTAAAACCGTTAGTCATTCCTAAAGGCATTAAGGTACCGGCTGAAAGTGGTGACTTTTACGTTGATAAATCCGAATTTCATGGTGATTTAGGCAAACAGCTAGATATTAGACCACCAAGTTTACCAATTCCAACTATTCAAGATGCATTTGCGATTTATAACAATGGTGCGGTCACTTTTAATGTGCCATTAAGCAGCCATGTGTGGGAGCGAATCCCTGATAGCTTAAGTAAGAAAAATATCTCTATTGTTAATCGTGACAATAATACTATTAAAACAGGTAATGCCTTTATGCCACGTGCTGACGAAGATCAAGCCGTTCAAGCTACTTATTCAATTAAGCGACAATTATTAGGAGATACCGAAACTATCGCCATTTCAATAACTTCGTTAACTCGTGGCTCTGACGATTTGATGTCGCAACCGATCGAAGTCCAACGTTATGTTGTTGGTTTGTTTAATGACATAATGGATGATGTTGCGCCTGATTCAGTGCGAGTTGTGCCACCAAAAGCACAAAACAATAGTGCTGAAAAAGATAATGAAAGTAAGAAACCTGCAACAGCCGTAAGCGATACAAATCAAGAATAAGTTTGGAATTTAAGGAGCGAATAGCTCCTTAATTATTTATAAGTAATTTGATATAAGGTTATAAACATGAAAAAGTTGGCTGAGCTTTATCGTGGTAAAGCAAAAACGGTATATACCACCGAAAACACCGATTTATTAATTCTTGAGTTTCGTAATGATACATCGGCATTTGATGGTTTACGCATTGAGCAGCTGGATCGTAAAGGCATGGTGAATAACAAATTTAACTATTTTATTATGACTAAATTGCACGAAGCGGGTATTCCAACACAGGTTGAGGCCTTATTATCTGACAATGAAGTGCTTGTCAAAAAGCTGCAAATGGTACCTGTTGAATGCGTTGTGCGCAATCGCGCAGCGGGATCTTTAGTTAAACGTTTAGGGGTTGAAGAAGGTCAAGTTTTAAATCCTCCTACGTTTGAATTATTTCTAAAAAATGATGCATTGCACGATCCAATGGTCAACGAATCGCACTGTAAAGCTTTTGGTTGGGCTAGCGATGATCAACTAGCCAAAATGAAAGAACTCAGCTTTAAAATCAATACCATTTTGATTGATCTATTTGATAAAGCAGGGTTAATATTGGTCGATTACAAACTCGAATTTGGTTTATTTAAAGGCGAAATTACTTTAGGTGATGAGTTTTCACCTGATGGTTGTCGCCTGTGGGAAAAGTCCACACTTAAAAAAATGGACAAAGACCGCTTTCGCCAAGGGTTGGGTGGAGTGATTGAAGCTTATGAAGAAGTGGCAAAACGCATTGGTGTGCCTTTGTAATGTTTGCGCAGTTTGATATCTCTTTTTTTCTTCTTTTGGGGTTAGCGGCACTGTGTTATTTGACGCACAATAACACAGTGACATTTGCCGTACTGTTATTGTTACTGTTTAAATTAACGCCACTTGACACTTATTTCCCGTTTTTAAATAAATATGGCTTAACTATCGGTATTGTTATTTTAACTGCCGCGATGATGGTGCCATTGGCGGATGGATCGTTAAAAATTAGTGATATTGTCAAATCGTTTACCACTTGGCAATCTATATTGGCTATTTTTGTAGGTATTTTAGTCTCGTGGCTTGGCACGCGTGGTATATCGCTCATTGGTGCACATCCTACCATTATTAATGGCTTAATTATTGGCACGCTCATTGGTGTTGCATTTTTCAAAGGCATTCCAGTTGGTCCTCTGATTGCTGCCGGTATATTATCGCTATTAATTGGAAAAAGTTAGCTTATGCAAAATCCCAACAGCAACCGAATGCTATGGGTGTTACAGGGTGAAAGTACGCAATTATTTGAACAATTGCGTTCCATCCTTGAGCAGAATGTTGGCGATTGGGTAACTGTTACGTATCAGCCTGACTATTTGCCTTGTTCGTTAATTACCAATGTACTCAAGCCCCATCAAACCAAACAATTATTGGGCCAGCAGTATCGGCATGCTATTTTTGATGCAACAGCAGGATTTAATCTTGATGCTTTTGCTATGCTGGTTGGCGCGCTAGTTAAAGGTAGTGTATTGGTTTTGTTATTGCCTAAGGATCTGTCTACTTGGTATGATCAAGATAGCTTGCGCTGGAACGAAAGTCAAAACCCGATTCCTGTGCCTAATTTTGTTGCACATTTAACGGAAACTTTGGCTGAATTTTGTGTATCAATCAATTTAACATCTTTGCCAAAAAACGCTATATCCGCCATACCTTCTTTGCAAGTGATGACCGATGACACTCGGGACTTAGCCGAACAGCAAGCCACGTTAAAACAGTTATTAAACAGCAGTAAGCCCATAAATGTATTAGTTGCTAAACGCGGACGGGGTAAATCGGCACTAGCTGGGCGGTTTAGTCATTATCAACGTTGTATTGTGACTGCGCCCAATAAATCAGCATTGACGACTTTTTTTACTTTTGCTAAGCCCGATACGCCATTTTTTGCACCTGATGAATTAATTGTGCAGTCAAAGATTGATGTTGCTGATTATTTAATTATCGACGAAGCAGCCATGATTCCGTTACCTATGCTCGAAAAACTGCTACAACTGGCCATTGCCAATAACTGTCGGGTATTGCTGACCACCACCGTTGACGGATATGAAGGTACTGGACAGGGCTTTTTGTTGAAATTACTATCAGGTAAAGCATGCCAATATTTTCATCTACACACACCCATTCGTTGGCAGGCAGATGATATGCTAGAGCAATTTAGCGATCGGCTATTACTTAATGGTTTATTAACGCCGGACGATAACCCTGTTACAGGCCTATCATCAACCCAATATTCAATGGTTGAACAAAATGATGTTGATTCCTTAAGGTCGATCTTTTATCTATTAAAAATTGCTCACTATCAAACCACATTAATCGATTTAAGGCGTTTGTTTGATGCGCAAAACTTGTCGGTTTGGCAGGCAACAATAGATAATAAACAAATTGCGGCAGCTCTTACAATTACCGAGGGAAACTTGCCCGATAATCTAATAACCCAAGTGTGGCAAGGAACACGCCGTCCTAAAGGCAATTTAGTGGCGCAATCGCTTGTTGCTCATGCCGGCGAACGGTTAGCGGCTAAGTTGCGCTCAGTTCGCATTAACCGTATTGCGGTTATGAGTGCTTATCGACGGAAACATATTGCAAAACAACTGGTGCAGACGATTTGTGATCATGCCAAAGTACAAAATAACGATTTTGTGTCAGTCAGTTTTTCTTATAGCCCGTCTAATTATCAATTTTGGGCTGCTTGTGGTTTTGTTTTGATTCATGTTAGTAGCCATAAACAGGCAAGTAGTGGCAGTTATTCGGTTATGGCGCTTAAACCAATCACCCGATCTGGGGATCTGTTAACCTATAAATTAAAACAAAAATTACAGCGTAACGCCTATTGGTTAAAGGATATCATTGATTTACCGTTTAACGATATGATTATCAGCGATGGCGGTTGGCTATTATCATCAGATTTAGATGTCAATGATTTAGATGAACTTACTGGATTTGCTCACTATCATCGGCCATTCGAAGCCAGTTATGCTGCATTATGTCGATTAAACAGGTATATACAAATACGCCAACAATCATCTCAAGTACCCTCTTTTCCTGTTTTATCCGCACTGTTAAAAAGCAAAAATAATCAGGCTTTGGTTATTGATTCATGCCAACTTGCAGGTAAAAAAGCATTAATGCAAGCTATTAAACATGAAGTTAAAACGTGGTTAGCAAAGCAAGCTAGTAATGCAATATTTTCCGAAATAGTCAGTAAAGATAACTGATCACCATTGCAGGTTATCAAGCGGTATGTTTACAATAGTCAGCATGTTTTGACTGAATTTGTTTTAACTCAATTCGTTTTAATTTAAAAGGAACTGAATGTGATGCATAATAAATTAGAAAATCAGATGCAACATCGCTATTCGCAAAATCAAACATACAACCAATCAAGCAACCACAATCCAAAACGTCAACCCACAACAGGAATTGAATACTTTTTTAAAGGTTGGTCGTTGGCGTTTAGTCCAGGGATTAAGCGATTTGTTTTTTTACCATTAATTGCTAATATTGTAGTTATGTCGGCACTATTTTATTGGTTTTTTACCGCTATATCGGGCATGGTCGATTGGGGGGTATCGTATATGCCAAGTTGGCTGCACTGGCTAGGATATATCATTGTTTTTATGGTTATTTTAATGTTGACTGTTTTGTTTTGTTATTTTTTTAGTACGGTAACCAATATCATTGCCGCCCCCTTTAATGGCTTATTAGCCGAACAAGTTGAAGCAAAGTTAACGGGCATTCCCGCAGAAGATCTGTCATGGTTTAGCATCATTAAAGATCTTCCTCGAATTTTTGGTCGCGAATTTCAAAAATTGATTAATTATTTATTATGGGCCATTCCGATACTGTTGACCTATTTTATTCCTATTATTGGGCAATCAGTAACGCCTGTGATTTGGTTTTTATTTACGGCCTGGCAAATTAATATCCAATATGCCGATTATGCTTTTGATAACCACAAAATCACTTTTCAACGTATGCGTGAATTACTTAAACAAGATAAAGCCGATAATTTAATTTTTGGCATATTGGTTGGTTTTTTTACCATGATACCCTTGTTTAATTTAATTATTATGCCTATTGCCGTGTGTGGCGCAACGGCAATGTGGGTTGACCGCTACCGTCATAAAGCACTATTTGACAGCGGTAGCCAAGATTTTCGTTAAGGTGAGTGCTACTTTTTTTTCGTTGAATTTGTTGACGGCCAATCATCGTCGTCATCTTGATAAGGGATAGGTTTTATCCCTTTCTTTTTTTCAAGATACGATTTATAACTCAATCGATTCAGTGCTTTAATGGTATTAATAAAAATACCAATTAAAATAACAACAATTATCCACCAATAATCTTTGAGCCACTCCATCGTATTCCCCTTTAAGTTAAAATCGGAATAATCCAATTATAGCAATCATCCATGCCAATAACGCAATGCTAACAATACTATACTAACAGCAGTTTCTCTAAAATGCGGTGATAAATTGCGGTTAAGGTAATAATATCTTGGCAATTGGCATTTTCGTTCACTTTATGGATGGTTTTATTAAGTACCCCAAGCTCGATCACTTGGCATCCCATTTTTGCAATAAAGCGTCCGTCAGATGTGCCGCCACTGGTGGATAGTTTGGTATCAATGTCAGTAAATTCCTTAATAGCGCTAGCAGCAGCGTTGGTTAAATCGCCTTGTGGTGTTAAAAATGGATGGCCTGATAACCGCCAAGTTAAGGTGTAGTTTACGTTATATTTTTGTAAAATCTGCTCAACGCGTGTTTTAATATCTGCGTCTGTCAATTCGCTACTATAACGGAAGTTAAATTGTACGCGAAGCTCACCCGGCACGACGTTTTCAGCTCCTGTGCCGCCATTAATATTGGCAATTTGCATTGTTGTTTGTGGGAAGTATTGATTGCCTTCATCCCAAACGGTGCTAACCAGTTCATTTAATGCAGGTGCAAAACGATGCACAGGGTTATCAGCAAGATGAGGGTAAGCCACATGACCTTGAATGCCATGCACAACTAAATTGGCAGTTAGTGAACCGCGGCGTCCGTTTTTAATCTGATCGCCAAGTGCTACATCGCTTGATGGTTCGCCCACAATACAATAATCAACACGCTCTTGGCGTTTGATGAGCAAATCAACCACCTTAACCGTACCATCGCTTGCATCGGCTTCTTCATCTGATGTGATCAAAAAGGCGACGCGCCCAGTGTGATTAGGATGTTGTTTAACAAAATCCTCTGCCGCACAAACCATGGCAGCAACGCCACTTTTCATATCCGATGCACCACGACCATAAAGTATGCCATTTTCATCAATCGTTGGTGAAAATGGCGGATAAAGCCATTTGCTTTCATCACCTGCTGGTACGACATCAGTATGGCCAGCAAACATCAAAGTTTTGCCGGTAGCATCGCCATGATAGGCCCATAAGTTCTTGGTTTGCCCAATATTGACTTCTTCAATAATAAAACCGAGTGGTTTTAATCTCTCAATAATTATTTTTTGACAATTTTTATCGTCAGGACTTATCGATTTCTCAGCAATGAGCGCTTTGGTTAGCGCAATAACAGGTTCAGTCATAATGGTCTCTATTTTATTTAGATTGTGAAATAAATTGGGAATAAAGTTCGTCTGAATAACCTAACAAAGCACGCTTACCCTCAATGAGCAAAGGACGTTTTAAAATGGAAGGATTGGCTAACATGATCTGTTTTGCTGCTTGCTCATTATCAACCCGTGCACGGACAGACTCATCTAACTTACGCCATGTGGTACCGCGAGTATTAAGCAAACTTTGCCAATCTACCAATTTTAAAAAAGTATCTAAAAGATCTGCCGACAGACCATCGGTTTTATAATTATAAAATTGATAAGCTATATGATGATCATCAAGCCAAGTAAAGGCTTTTTTCATCGTATTGCAGTTTTTTATACCGTAGATGATGTACATAACCAGTGATCCAAATCTAAAAAATAAAGGGAGATTATAACAGTTATCAGTATACGCCAGCAAATCGTAGGGTTCATCTAAATAAAATCTTTTTTGTAGTTGGTTTGATGCGTTTGTGTTTCCTCAAAAGAAACAAAACAAAAAATAAAAAACAATCAATAACTGGCTGAAAAAAGTTTTTTTAAAAACAAAAATCCTATTTGTCTTTTGAAAACAAGCTTTATAGTATATCAGCTTCTAGTTTACCTCCGTATAAGCGATTTAAACGAAACGGTATAGAATCCTGAATATTTTTTACAAGTTTATCTCCGTATAGACGATTTAAACAATCCTTTATTCTAACATTTATCAATAAAGTAACGCATAATACGATTATCGGTTGTTAGTTCAGGATGAAAGGCACAAACTAAGATGTTATTTTGCTGTGCCATAATACAGTGCTGATCGACAAATGCCAGTTGCTCAATGCCTTTTCCTGCTTTGGCAATATAAGGTGCGCGAATAAATATAGCAGGGATTTGGTCACCAATCGTTGGTATCTCTAAAGTTGTTTCAAAGCTGTTAATTTGCCGTCCAAAACCGTTGCGTTCAACACAAATATCCATTAAGCCCAACAATTCGACCTCGTTATGAGTTGTGCTGTTACCGCAAAGCACCAGTCCCGCGCAAGTACCTAAAATGCCTTTTCCTTGTTTGGCAAATTGTTTTATCGGTTCGACAAGTCCATTTTGTTTAATTAAACGGCTAATGGTTGTCGATTCGCCTCCGGGAATGATTAAACCGTTTAGTTTAGTTAATTGTTCGGGTTTTTGTACTAAAGTCGCTTGTACATTGTCGATACTTTTTAGCATAGTGATATGTTCGCTCACCGCACCTTGTAAGTTGAGTACACCAATATGTTTAATATGACTTTGTTTGGATGCTTTTGTCATTACCAGCCTCGATCTTGCATTCTTTCTGACTGAGCCAGCGTGCTAATTTCAATGCCTTTCATTGCTTCGCCTAAGCCCTTTGAAAGCTGCGCTAAACGTGGATAATCATTAAAATAAGTGGTGGCCTGTACGATGGCTTTCGCAAACTTTTCTGGGTCTTGGGATTTAAAAATACCCGATCCAACAAACACACCATCAGCACCAAGTTGCATCATTAATGCTGCATCGGCAGGAGTAGCCACGCCACCGGCAGCAAAGTTAACTACGGGTAATTTTCCTAACTGTTTGATTTGTAAAACCAGTTCATATGGTGCGCCAATTGCTTTGGCAAACGTCATTAATTCATCTTTTGATTTGCTTGTTACTAGGCGGATTTGTTCGTTTACTTTACGTATATGGCGCACTGCTTCAACAATGTTGCCGGTACCGGGTTCACCTTTGGTGCGTAGCATTGATGCTCCTTCGCCAATTCGACGTAATGCTTCGCCCAAATCACGACAACCACATACAAAAGGTACGGTAAATTCATCCTTAAGTAAGTGATATTGTTCATCAGCCGGAGTTAATACCTCGCTTTCATCAATATAATCAACGCCCATTGATTCTAAAATACGGGCTTCAACAACGTGCCCAATGCGTGCTTTGGCCATCACCGGTATAGTAACAGCATTCATGACTTGTTCAACAATAGTTGGGTCAGCCATTCGGGCAACCCCACCAGCGGCGCGAATATCTGAAGGAACTCGCTCTAAAGCCATTACTGCAACCGCACCGGCTTGCTCAGCAATTTTTGCTTGCTCTGCATTAACAACGTCCATAATGACGCCACCTTTTTGCATTTTTGCCATGCCACGTTTAACTGTTTGTGTGCCTATGACTTGGTTCATTTTTTGCTCCTGATTAAATCAATAATGATAATATTGTTAAATTTGCAATATTATTCAAAAATAAAGCTCAGCAAAAAACAGCCAATTGGACTATAATTAAACCATCCAATTTTTGGAACGAATTTGTCGTAGCAAAATGCTTAAAGCGACCAACACATTAAAGTAAAATAACCATGTGGAATAGACAAACACTAGTACAATTTACTGGATCACTTTTTAAAAAAGTCACGCAACTTATCGAGCACTATATTGAGCAGGGCGTATTGATTGCGGGAGAGAGGCTACCTTCAGAACGCGAACTAGCAAAAAAATTGGGTATCAATCGCTCAACGGTTGTGCATGCGTTAGAGCTGTTAACTGAACGTGGTGTGCTGATCCGGCGACAAGGAAGTGGTACTTATGTCAATCATCAAAAGTGGGGCGTTCAAGCGTATTCATCAATTAATTGGCGGTTACCTGCGCATTTTTATCAAAATAAACAATCGTTTTATCAACAAAAAGTAGCGCAAGTTCGAGCGCAGCAACCATATATTTGCGATCTAGCTAATGGCGATTTGCCAACCAATTTGATTCCTAAACTACAGCTACCAAATACTTCGTTAAATGAACTGATTATGCACGAAAAAAACAGCGATACACTACAATTAGGTTTGCCATCGCTTAAAATCCAAATTGCGCTTTATATGCAAGCGCAGTTTTCCATGCAAGTTGATATTAATGAAATTTTAATTACATCGGGCACACAGCAATCGTTATTTCTTATTACGCAGGGATTACTTAAACCTGGTGATGCGGTTGGAATTGAGTCTCCCTCTTATTTTTACTCATTACCTTTGTTTCAAGCGGCGGGCTTACGTTTGTACGGTATTGCGTGCGATAATGAGGGGATTATGCTTGAAAGTTTATCCAACTGCGTGCAGCAACATCAAATTAAGTGGTTGTTTTTGAATCCCATTTTTCAAAATCCGAGCGGTTTTGTTATGAGCGACAAGCGAAAACAAGCAATACTGGCATTTTGCCGTTCACAAAGTATTGGAATTGTTGAAGATGATGCTTACAGTAGTTTAGCATTTCAACCTGATTTGGCGGTATTGCCCATTAAGAAATGGGATCAGCATAATCAAGTTATCTATTTAGGATCGCTATCAAAATATATAGGACGAAATATTCGTGTTGGGTGGATGATCGCTCCGCGTAGCATCATCGAAAATCTGGCCAAAATTCGGCAACATATTGATTCGGGTCTAAGTATATTGCCACAATTATTAGCTCAAGAATATTTGCAACATCATCATTTAGTCCATCAACAACAATTACGGCAAGCACTGCAAATCAAAGCCGAGCAATTAATGCAATGGTTAGATAGCTATTTTTGTGGTGATATTACATACCAAGCACCATTAGGGGGCTTTCATTTATATGCTCATTTACCGGTGAGCACGGTAGCGCAAGAATTAGCGCTACTTAATCAACTGTTATTAAATGGTGTGATTGTGTCACAAGGTGCCGATTTTGGCGATAGCCTTGGGACAACAAGATTTAGCTTTGGTCATTTTGTACCGCCATTGGTTAGGTAACAAACAAATTGTCACAAAAATAAACCACTAGCTTCTTATTTTATCGGATAGCATTTTTGTAGCTGCTAGCAAATATTGAACAAATTCGTTTATTCTTTCGTTTGGCATTTGAAATCGAACCCCCGATGTACTAATTGCGGCAATGACTTTGCCATTCTTATCATAAACGGGCGCAGCTAAACAGGTTACTTCGTCAAAGTCTTCAGCATTATCAAATGCCCAACCTTGTTCACGTATCTTTTTCAACTCATTTTTGTACGCAGTTTTTGTGGTGATAGTGTTTTGCGTTTTTATGGGTAAGTTTTCGTTTGGGAACAAGTTATCAACTCGTTGCTCGGGTTCCCATGCTAAAAGTGTTTTACCCAGTGCAGAGCTGTGTAAGGAAAGCTTACGGCCTAACCAGCTTTTAACTTGAATAGCGCTTGGGCTTTCGACTTTAGCCAAATAAATAGCAGAATTGCCATCTAATACACCTAAATGACACGCAAGTTGTGTTTTATCGCGCAAAAACAAAAGCGGTTCAGTTGCCAAATCTTTAATATTAAATTGTTTAATGGCATTATTACCAAATTCATAAAAGACAAGGCCCAAAAAATACTTACCCTCGTTTTGCCGTAATAAGCCATTAGTAACCAAGCTGGCAAGTAATGCTGATGTTGAACTTTGAGGTAACGATAATCCTTGATAGATTTGGGTATAAGTGGCGCCATCGTGTTTTGCAATAAAGTGAAATATTCGGGTTGCTTTATCGATGGCAGGCGCTTGCGTTGTTATTTCTGTTGTCACAAATTAAACTCATGTATTGAAGTTGTTGTAAGTATAAATATTTTTTTTAGTTTCAACAATAGCCGTTCTTTCTTGATGATTCTGCCTAATATTTGATCGCCGTCACATTTTTAATAAATAGTGAGCTATTTCCCCGTAATTAAGTTGAGTTGATTTATCAACAACATTATATTGAAATTAATTTCAATATAATGTTGTTAATTTAATTAGGAGTTATTATGAGTAATTCAAATCCATACTTTGGTGCTATCTGTCCTGCAATTACCCCGTTTAACCGTCAAAATAAAATCGATTTTGGTGCGATGGAACAGCACTACAAAATGTTAACTGATTCAAAAATTAATGGAATTTTGGTTATGGGCACTATTGGTGAGTTTGTCACCATGACCATACAAGAGCGGTTAGAAATCATTAAGCAAGCTCATCAATTTACTGATTTACCTTTAATTGTTAACGTATCAACCACCGTTGTTGACGATATGGTAAAGCTTGCTGATGCAGCATTTGATGCTGGCTATGGCGCCGTAATGGCATTACCACATTTCTATTTTGCACAAACACCAAATCAATTATATGAATATTATAAATATTTAGATTCAAAATTTGTAGGTAACTGGTTTATATATAATTTTCCTGCTAGAACTGGGTGCGATGTTGATTCACAACTAGTCACTCGATTAATATCTGACTTTCCAAAATTTATTGGTATTAAAGATACCGTTGATTGTGCATCTCACACTCGTTCTATCGTGTTGGCCTCACAAAAAATTCGCAAAGACTTCTCTGTATTTTCTGGTTTTGATGAGTATTTCGTGCCGAATTTAATGAATGGTGGTGCAGGCGTTTTATCGGGTCTTAACAATGTTGTTCCTGAAATTTTTGCCAGTGTAATGGCCGCCTTTAAGCAAAACGATTTTAATGAACTGACTCGATTACATAAAGAAATCAGCCAATTGTCTAATATTTACAGCATTGGCGATGATTTTGTAACAACCATTAAAGTTGCGGTAGAACAAAAACAACATTATTTAGAACCAAGATCGCGGAATTTTGGTGGAACATTAAGTGGTGAACAAATTGAAAAAATAAAAAAACTTTTTAACTGTCAATAAAAGGGCTTATTTATGAAAATCAAAAAGTTTATCGATAAAGTGCCTGGTGGCATGATGCTGGTACCTCTTTTTTTAGGTGCGTTTTTGCATACTTTTGCACCTGGAACTGCTAAATACTTTGGTTCTTTTACTAACGGTATTATAAATGGTGTGGTGCCCATTTTGGCGGTTTGGTTATTTTGCATGGGCGCTTCAATAAAAGTGAGCGCAACTGGTACAGTACTGAAAAAATCAGGCACATTAGTTGCCACTAAATTAGCGGTAGCATGGGCATGCGCTTTTATTTTTACACAAATACTGCCTGATGATGGCTTAGTTAAAACGGGATTTTTTGCGGGCTTATCGGTTTTAGCCATCGTGGCGTCGCTCGATATGACCAATGCCGGATTGTATGCCTCTTTAATGCAAGAATATGGCACTAAAGAAGAAGCTGGTGCATCAGTATTAATTTCCATGGAGTCAGGACCTTTAATGACTATGATTATTTTAGGTTCTGCTGGTTTGGCATCCTTTCAACCAGAGCATTTAATGGGTGTCTTAATTCCATTTATTGTTGGGTTTATTTTAGGCAACTTAGATGAAGAATTAAGAAGCTTATTTAGTGTTGGCACAAAAACACTCATCCCTTTTTTTGCTTTTGCTTTAGGTAACACAATTGATTTGACCGTTATTTTTAAAACAGGATTCTTAGGCGTATTTTTGGCTGTTTTTGTTATTGTTGTTTCAGGTATACCGCTTATATTGGCTGATATATTTGTAGGTGGCGGTCGAGGCGTTGCAGGAATTGCTGCATCAGGTACTGCCGGCGCTGCTGTGGCAACCCCTTTTTTAGTAGCTGAAGTTGCCCCAACTTTTGCCGAAGCGGCACCTGCCGCAACCGCACTTGTTGCAGCATCGGTGGTAATTACCTCGATTGTTGTCCCAATCATCACCTCTTTATTTAGCAAGTATATTGCAAAAAATATTCAAATTAAGGAGTAATAGTATGACTTATCGTATGATATTAAATGAGACCTCGTACTTTGGTGCCGGATCAATTAGCCATTTGATTGATGAAGTAAAAAAACGCCATTTTAAAAAGGCACTTATCGTTACAGATAAAGATCTTATTAAATTTAAAATCGCTACAAAAGTTACCGATTTATTAGATAAATTTGGGCTTAATTATGATGTTTTTGACGAAGTAATTCCAAACCCAACTATTGGTATTGTTAAAAATGGGGTAGAAAGATTTAAAAAGTCAGAGGCTGATTATCTAATTGCTATCGGTGGCGGTTCGCCACAAGATACGGCTAAAGCGATTGGTATTATCATTAATAATCCGCAGCATGCTGATGTGCGTAGCTTAGAAGGGACAGTTAATACGCAAAAAGCGGCTGTGCCAATTATTGCGATTCCAACCACAGCTGGAACAGCAGCCGAAGTCACCATTAACTATGTTATTATCGATGAACAAAACAAACGTAAGTTTGTGTGTGTCGATCCACATGATATTCCTGTTGTTGCTATTGTTGATAGCGAAATGATGGCTTCGATGCCCGCTAGTTTAAAAGCAGCAACGGGGATTGATGCATTAACGCATGCTATCGAAGGTTTTATCACCAAAGGTGCATGGGAGCTATCAGACATGATGCATTTAAAAGCGATAGAAATTATTAGCCGTGCATTACGCGAATCGGTTAAAGGCGATCCTAAAGGCGTAGAAGATATGGCGCTGGGGCAATATATAGCCGGTATGGGGTTTTCAAATGTAGGCCTTGGGCTTGTTCATGGTATGGCACATCCTTTGGGTGCTTTTTATAATATCCCTCATGGTGTTGCTAATGCTGTTTTATTACCTTATATCATGGAATTTAATGCTGAATCAACTGGTGACAAATACCGTGATATTGCCAAAGCAATGGGATTAAAGGATATTTTAAATCAGCCAATACAAGAGGTTCGCAAATATGTCGTTGAAGCGGTTAAACAGCTAAATAAAGATGTCGGCATTCCGGCTAAATTGCGTGATATTGGCGTTCAAGAGCAAGATATTCCCGAGCTTGCTCAGGCTGCATTTGCCGACGTTTGTACTAGTGGCAATCCACGAGAGGTTAATGTAAAGGATATTGAAATGTTATATCACTATGTTTATTAACTTTTGATAAAAATTCTCCATAACTTGAATTTTACAAGGATGATTGTGTTGATGAATAGGTTATGTTGAATTTGTAATAAATCATTACATAAAATAAATATTTGGCCTATTGCGATAGTTCATTTGTTGTGGCTTATGGCTATCGCCTTTTTGTTAGTATTTAACTATTCGATTTACTCTTTAAACTATTATTTATGTCATTATGTAATGCCAGCAAAACACATGAGTTTATTTGCTTAGCAAGTGAGTTCAAAAAGTTAAAAAAGCGGGCTGGGTAGTCAGAATAAAACCATTATTAGGATAATTTAATATTTAACCTTTTTAAAAATTAATAAGTAATCATTATATTATTGAGTTATCAACAGGCTTATTCAGTACTTATCAAATCATATGGTGAATAAATATTTCAAATCCGTTTTGCGTTATCAGCAACATAATTGACTAAAATAGTTGAAGGCGAGATTAAGTAACATTAACCATTTAACCAATTATTGAAATTAGTTACGCCGTGTTAGTTGTTATCACGCTGCATTACAAATGATTGGGACGTCTTTATAACCTGATGATTAAATGTCAATCCCTTATAAATAATATGAGTTCATAAGTCAAACTAGGGTAATTGTTCGACTTATTTTAACCTAATTTACACCGCTTTTCCCAGTTTATGGTTTACTGACAATACTCTAACTAGCTATAATCATTGGTATTAGATGATAAATCATAAACGATATTAGGAGGCAATTTTGCATCTTTCACCAAAGGCTTTTCGTATTTTAGGGATTATAGCTACGATAGCATCATTAGGGATGTATGTTTCTTATGTGCCGCAAATCATTGATAATTTACATGGGTTTAAATCAAATCCTACTCAACCGTTAGCAGCAGCTATTAACTGCTCGCTTTGGGTTAGCTATGGCTTATTGAGAGAAAAGAAAGACTGGCCAATTGCAATTGCTAATTCTCCTGGCGTATTTTTCGGTTTAATCGCTTTTTTTACCGCGCTATGATTGTTATTAAACTATTGAGTAGTAATTACTTTTTTACTTTTTTTTATGGCTATTTTACTTATTAAGGTTAATTTTTTTCAACAAAATAAAATCACAAACAGGATTGGTTAAGATTTAATCTTTTAAAAAAATAATTAATAATCATTGTATTACTAAGTTATCAACAGGTTTGTTAAACACTTATCAAATTTTATAGTGAATAAATTGAGTTAGGCGGTTCGCATTAACATTATCCGACAAAATGACAAGTTTGTTAGATGTGTAACTATGTTGGCAATTGTTTTAATCACACATTAAAACAAGATAGACAGATTGACTAATCGTTTTATAATGCATACGATAATTTCATCATATATGAAAGGAATAGAAAATGAAAAAATTAATTGGTTTGTTTTTACTTGGTTTACCTATGTTAGCTGCGGCATCAAATTGTGAAGAAATTAGCAATAATATTGCCGAAAAAATCAAAAATAATGGCGTTTCTCCATCTCTGTTTCAACTCAAACTTGAACCAGCTGATAAGTCCGAACAACAAATTGAAGGTAAAATAGTAGGATCATGTGATCGTGGTCAGCAACATATTGTTTATATTCGTTTAGACGGATTAGCAACTGAGTCGCAAGATAAGACTAGCAATGCAAAAGATGAACCAATGCAAAGCGGCGCTGATAAAGCATCACAGCCATCAAAAATAAATCCAACTGAACAGCAGCAACCAGTGTTACAAAATACCGAATCTACTCCAACACAAAGTCAATAATTTACGGCAACCGAACTAGTGTTTTTAAAGCAAAAACATGGGGCGTAAAGCCCTATGTTTGTATGGTGTGTTGTTATAGCAATTGACTATAATTTGCTTTGACAGCATCGCTCCATACACTTGCTTGTACTTGACCAATATGATTTTGTTGTAACAGTAACATTATCAAACGCGATTGACCAATGCCACCGCCAATAGTTTGTAATAAGTCACCATTAATTAATGAATTATGCCAAGTTAGTTGTAGACGATCTTCATCATTAGTTAATTTTAATTGACGTTTTAATGTCTCTGGGTCGACTCGAATGCCCATTGATGAAATTTCAATTGCGCTATTTAAAATCGGATTCCACACTAAAATATCGCCATTTAATCCTTTAGAGCCTAAATCGTTATCACTACTCCAATCATCATAATCGGGTGCACGCACATCGTGTTTTTCATTATTTGACAGCTTACCACCAATACCAATTAAAAACACCGCACCTAGTTCTTTTGTTATGGTGTTTTCACGCTCTTTTGGGGATAAATTAGGATAACGTTTTAATAGCTGTTCACTATCGATAAAGGTGATTGATTCGGGTAAAAATCGCGAAAGGTGATACTGCTGTGAAACTGCCTTTTCGGTCGCCTTAATCGCAGTATAAATATTGTCAACCGTTTGTTTGAGATAAGTTAAATTGCGATCTTCTGGGCGAATCACTTTTTCCCAATCCCACTGATCGACATAAACGGAATGAATGGGCGAAAGTTGATCCTCGTCTGGGCGTAGTGCTTTCATATTGGTGTAAATGCCTTCGCCAACTTCAAAATGGTGCTCACTTAGAATCTTACGCTTCCATTTAGCCAGTGAATGTACCACTTCATATTGTACATCAGGTATTGCTTTTACCTTAACTTGGACTGCGTGCTCAGTGCCTGATAAATTATCTTGAATACCATCGCCAACTTTACTTAGTAACGGGGCTTGCACTTCGAGCAGTGATAAACGCTCGGCAAGTTGATTGGCGAAAAATTGCTTAACAAAACTAATTCGCTGTTGTTGCTCTTTGAATGATATCATCATGCTTACACTCTAGTTATTTAGTTTTATCTGAATAGGTAAAGTAAACTAGATGGATAAATTTTGCAAGATGTAGATAAAAAGGTTATAGCTTGGATTTGTTCGACGGTATATAAATTATTGGATTTATTTAATGATATTTTAGTGCAATATTAACGAAATCAACTCATTAACTTGTTTCTTTTTATAAGAAAATACTGAATTTTTCACAACATGATTTAAATCAAAAAAACTAAAAATTTAAATCTTATCAATGCTATATCTGAAAAAATGAAGTTTTTTTAGGTTTTCTATAAGCTATTGGGGGGGCGGTTAGGTTTTGGAAATGTTCATGGTAGCTATTTTGAACATCTAAACTGTAGACGTTCAAAAGCACTGCACCTAATCCATTCCAACCACCAAAAAAGTTTTATTTTTCGCAAAGAACGCTCGAAAATACCATTGATTATATTAGTATTTTTTGTTGTTAACCAAAAACAATAGTTTGTTTTGTTTATCTTATTTCTGCATCAGAATATGCCGACAACTGAGCGAAGTGTAACTATCACTAATGTATTTATTCAATTATCGGTAACAACCCGAACGGTTGAATAAAATCTTAAACTGTTACAGCAACACTTATTAAAGTGTTTAGCTCATACAACTGAGTTGGGTTATTAGCATGTAATATAGTTTTGGAGTAGTTTTAATAGATATTTAAAGCGAAATATTTCAATTCGCTTTTTATTCGGTTGAATCGATAGCGCATATAAACTTTTGGGAGTAATGTATGACTATAGTATGCTTTATCATGCTGAGCGGTTAATTTAAATAACACAATGATTTTATTTGCGATAATTTATCTAACCTGGACTTGGTCTAATCTATTTAATCAATTCGTGTTTAATTATTAGGAATCTTCTTGAATAAATCTTTAAAATTTGATAGCTTACAAGAAATATTTTTAACATTAAAAACACAAAAAAGAAGGTAATTGTTATGACAATCAAAGTAGGTATTAATGGATTTGGCCGTATTGGTCGTATTGTTTTCCGTGCTGCTCAAAAACGTTCAGACATTGAAATTGTTGCAATCAACGATTTATTAGATGTTGAATATATGGCTTATATGCTTAAATATGATTCAACTCACGGTCGTTTTGACGGTACAGTTGAAGTTAAAGACGGTAAATTGGTTGTTAACGGTAAAGCAATCCGTGTTACTGCTGAACGCGATCCTGCTAATTTAAAATGGGACGAAGTCGGTGTTGATGTTGTTGCTGAAGCAACAGGGCTATTCTTAACTGACGAAACTGCGCGTAAGCATATTCAAGCAGGTGCTAAAAAAGTTGTCTTAACCGGTCCATCAAAAGATAGCACGCCAATGTTTGTTATCGGCGTTAATGATAAAGATTATGCAGGTCAAGATATCGTTTCAAATGCATCATGTACAACTAATTGTTTAGCGCCTTTAGCTAAAGTTATCAACGACAACTTTGGTATCGTTGAAGCATTAATGACTACTGTTCACGCAACTACTGCAACTCAAAAAACGGTTGACGGTCCATCTCATAAAGATTGGCGTGGTGGTCGTGGTGCTGCGCAAAACATTATCCCTTCATCAACAGGTGCTGCTAAAGCAGTAGGTAAAGTGATTCCTGAGTTAAATGGTAAATTAACTGGTATGGCTTTCCGTGTTCCAACTCCAGATGTTTCTGTTGTTGACTTAACTGCCCGTTTGGAAAAACCTGCTAAATACGAAGATATCTGTAAAGCTATCAAAGCAGCTGCTGAAGGTCCGATGAAAGGCGTTCTTGGCTATACAGAAGATGATGTTGTTTCTACCGATTTCTTAGGTGAAGTTTGTACATCTGTATTTGATGCTAAAGCTGGTATTCAATTAAGTGATAACTTTGTGAAACTTGTTTCTTGGTATGACAACGAAGTGGGTTATTCAAACAAAGTATTAGATTTAATTGCTGTTATTTCTAAGTAAAAATTAGCCTTTATCCTAGTTTTGTTAAAATGGCGACCTTAGGGTCGCTTTTTTTCTATGCTAAATTACGTGTAATTTTTTAGCTTTTTGATATAAAAAACGATCTCCTTGTAGGCGAGCGTTTTGCTAGTATGGAAATAAATTATTTAAAGTTGAACTAGATTACAACAACTTCAGCTGCTGCTGGTCCACGAGGGCTATCTTGGATCGCAAATTCAACCTGTTGTCCTTCAGCTAAGGTTTTAAAACCATCTCCTGAAATAGCAGAAAAGTGAACAAATACATCTTTACTTCCATCCGCAGGTGTGATAAAACCAAAACCTTTACTTTCATTAAACCATTTTACTTGGCCTGTTTTCTTATTCATTTACTAGACATCCTAACAATAATTAATAATTAGCCTTTTAGGCTGGTATGAGTTTTAACATTGTCTTCATTATGTAACTCACAACCATGATAAACGTTCAAAACCACATTACCAAAGTTAGTCGTTTTCATAATTTCAACTTTGTTGTTTACCCAGTGCTATTACCGCATAAATTATAACCAAAAGCAAGATATTAATAATAATTTTTTTTGCTTAGAATTTAGTTTTTCTTAATTTTTTAGATAATTACTTATAAATTGATAAAAGGCAAATTATTGTATAGTTAAAACTTTTAATTAATTTTGAATGTTAATAAATTAATCAAAAACAAAAAAGCCATAAAATAGTATTTATGGCTTTAATCAACGATTATTTTTTTATCACTCCATTTTATTTATTTTTTGCTCGTTCAAATGACTCAATAATTTCTTTACGAGCTGCCTCAGCATTGTCCCAACCGTCAACTTTAACCCATTTACCTTTTTCTAATGCTTTGTATTGTTCAAAAAAGTGTTTGATTTGTGATTTTAGTAATTCAGGCAAATCATCAACATCTTTAATATGATCATATTCTTTTGATAGTTTACTGTGAGGTACTGCAACTAGTTTTGCATCTTGACCTGCTTCATCAGTCATTTTTAATACCCCAACTGGGCGACAACGGATAACAGAACCCGGTTGTAATGGGTATGGTGTTGGGACTAATACATCAACTGGATCACCATCCAATGATAATGTGTGATTAATATAACCATAGTTACATGGATAAAACATTGCTGTTGCCATAAAGCGGTCAACGAATACAGCACCCGTATCTTTATCGACTTCGTATTTTATTGGATCAGCATTAGCTGGAATTTCTATCACAACATAAATATCATCTGGTAATTCTTTACCTGCTGGTACATTTAAAAGTCCCATTTTTGTATCCTCTATCTAAGTTTATATAGTGTTTGTTAATAACAATAAGCGCACATTATAAAGATTATTCTGTATCGCTCAATTCTTTTAAATATTGAAAAATTTGCTTTGCCAATTTGACGGGTTTATTGGATTCTTGCTCTTTTTTAGCTAAACGGGCTAAGGTGCGCAGTTGCTGGCGATCGGCCGTTGGATATAAGTCCATAATGGTTTCAGCATCACCAGTTGCAATCAGATCATCGCGTAGCTTTTCAAGTTTGTGAAATAAGGCAATTTGCTGATTGTGGCGATTTTTGAGCTTATCAAGCGCTTGGCTAATAGGTTCAATATCTCGGCTACGTAAAAGCTTGCCAATATATTGAATTTGTCTGCGATACCCTTCTTTTTTTATCTTTTGCGCAAGTTCAATAGCATAAATAAGATCCTCATCAAGAGGGATTTTTTCCAGTTCGTTCTTGCTTAAATTGATAAGTTCAATACCCAATTTTTTTAGGGCTTCGGCATCGCGTTTGATTTCACTTTTGCTAACGTAAATGATTTCTTCGTCTTCATTGTCAATAGTAAAGTTGGGTTCTAGATTTGTCTCTTGATTGTGATTCATGTTATTTCTTTTGTTAACTAATATTCAATTCTGGCTTATTATAACGTATCACTAGCAGAATTGTAGAAAATAATAAAATGAGTATTGAACAGATTAAAAAAGAAGCTTTAAATCAAAAAGTGAATTTATCAGAAATTGTTGCTAATGCCATTAATCAAGCAAAGTCGCGAGTTGATGAAGTTGAGGTGTCGATTAACAAGTCAACAGGTATTAGTGTCAGTACGCGCCTTGGCGAAACCGAAAATGTTGAATTTAATAGTGATGGGGCATTATCCATTACGGTTTATCAAAATCAATGTAAAGGCTGTGCATCAACCAATGATTTATCCGAACAGGCTATTTTGCACACGGTGGATATGGCAATTAATATTATGCAATACACCTCGCCCGATCCTTGTTCTGGTTTGGGGGATGTAAGCCAAATGGCATTTAATCCACCCGATTTAGATTTATTTTACCCAAGTGATTTGAATGTTGATAATGCTATTGAGCTGGCCAAACAAGCCGAGTTAACCGCGCTCAATCATTCAAAATTAATTAATACTGATGGCGGTTATTTTAGTAGTCGCTATGGTGTTTATGTGTATGGCAATAGTTTGGGGATGTTACAAGGTTATTGCGCAAGTTCACATTCACTTTCATGCTCTGTCATTGCTGAACAAGCAGGGCAGATGGAAAGTAATTATGCTTATACTTCATCACGCGATTTTAGTGAATTAAAATCAGCAAATTGGGTTGGCATGCAGGCGGCTGATAGAGCGATTTCACATTTAGGCGCTAAACAAATCGCAACAATGCAAGCGCCAGTGCTATTTAGTGCTGAAGTTGCCGTTGGGCTAATTAGGCATTTAGTAGGCGCCATAAGTGGCGGTGCAATCTATCGGAAATCTTCGTTTTTATTAAATAGTGTTGGGCAAGCTGTCTTTCCTAAGTGGCTAACCATTTATGAAGATCCTCATATTCTAAAAGGCGTTGGGTCGTCACCTTTTGATAATGAAGGTAGCAAAACAGTTCAACGTAATATTGTTGAACAAGGCGTGTTGCAAACTTATTTGTTAGGTAACTATTCTGCGCGTAAATTGGGCTTAACATCGACTGGGCATGCAGGTGGTATTCATAATTGGCGGGTTTCACCAAGCCGAACTAATGCTGATTTTAATGATATGCTTAAAAAAATGGATAAAGGTATTGTGGTGACTTCATTAATGGGGCAAGGTGTTAATGGTGTGAATGGCGATTATTCACGCGGAGCCACTGGGTTTTGGGTTGAAAACGGACAAATTCAATATCCGGTTAGCGAAATTACTATTGCTGGCAATCTTAAAGATATGTATAAAAATATTGTGGCAATTGGTAATGATGTCGAAACAAGAACGAATATTCAATGTGGTTCAATTTTGATTGATAATATGAGTATAGCCGGAAAATAAAGGAGTAGTATGGGCAGTTTTTTAAACAGTACTTTTTTCCAGAAAATAACTTCATGGATGCCTGGATTAAGTAGTTTATTACAGTATAAACGCGAATATTTTACTTTTGACCTTAAGGCTGGCTTGTCGGTTGCGGCTGTTTCGTTACCTGTATCAATTGCTTATGCTGAATTGACTGGCGTTGGCGCTATAGCAGGATTGTATTCGACCATTTTGCCTTTAATTGTGTATGCGTTTTTTGGTTCTTCTAAGCAACTGATTGTTGGGCCTGATACGGCTACTTGTGCTGTGGTTGCGGCTGTTGTATTACCGTTAGCGGCAAATGATCCAATATTGCGTTGGCAATTAGTTGTAATATTAACAATCATGATCGGTATTTGGTGTATCATCGCAGGAAAGTTGCATCTGGGTGCCTTGGCCGACTTGCTTAGTCAGCCTATTTTAATTGGTTTACTAAATGGTATTTCAATCACCATTATGGTTGATCAGTTAGCCAAAACATTGGGCTTTAGTTATGATTATTCTTATTTGATTGAGCGAATTATGTATTTCCCTTTTAAAATACTACAAATCCATATAGGTACTGCACTGGTTTCATTTTTTACGTTATTAATTTTAATTGTTTTAAAGCGTTTAAAGCCTCAATATCCAGCACCGCTGTTAGCCGTTATTGTGATGACGTTTTTTTCATGGTTGTTTAATTTTGAATATTTTAATATTCGTATTATTGGTAATGTGAGCGGTGATTTTATTCCTGTCGAATCATGGCTTGATTTCGATAAAGGTTTAATGCGTGATTTAGTTGTGCCTTCGCTTAATATTGCCATCATCTGTTTTGTGAGTATGATGATAACCGTGCGCAGTTTTGCATCCAAAAATAACTATGAAACCAATGCTGATGTTGAATTTAAAGCGTTAGGTATCGCCAATATTGTAGCAGGGTTATCACAAGGCTTTGTGGTTAGTGGCACATCATCAAGAACCGCTGTGAATGATGCCAATGGGGGGAAAACTCAACTCGTTTCGATTATTGCTGCAATGTTAATTGGTATAGTTGTGTTGTTTTTTCTTTCACCTTTGCAATTTATTCCAACTTGCGTATTAGGAGTGATTTTAATTTATTCTTCAATTTCGTTAATCAATTTTCAAACAATTATCCGCTTTTTTAAATTTGATCGAGATGCGTTTTATTTAAGTTTGACAACACTCGTTTCAGTGCTCGTAATTGGCATTATTCCTGGTATGGCGTTAGCAGTACTCCTTGGCCTATTTTTATTTTTACGCCGTGTATTTAGGCCAAAAGATCAGCTGCTAGGTATTGATGAAAGTGGTCGAATTCATTCAATAGGTCAGGATGTACGACCAGTCAATAATACGATGATTTATCGATTTAATTCTCCGTTAACGTATTTCAATATTGCTTATTTTAAACGAAGAATTATTAGTTATATTGACGAAGCACAAGAAACTATAAATTATGTGATTGTCGATGCGATTCCTTGTTTTACCTATAAGGATGTGAGTGTTTTGTCGGGCATTGATGAATTAGTAAAGTCTTTAAAAGTAAGAAACGTGACTTTAATATTATCTGGCCGACGCAAAACGCTCAAAAACTGGTTTAAACAAATGGATATCAAGCTCGATGATAAGTATATTGATTTTGCTTATGATCTTTATTTTGCGGTTAAATTAGTCCAAAGTAAGGAACATATAAATAGTAAAGTTGATGATGAATCTGTTCAGTTATCGTGACCGTTAACAAAATTGGAAAGATTGCTTTTTTATTTATCTCACATCCCTTGATTTCGATAGATCAAGCAATATTAATATAGACAATCGCCTATAAATTTAAGTACAATGTCAGATCTTTCAAATGAAGCATTTTAGTAAACAATTTTAGAGGTAAAAATGGCACGTGTAACTGTTCAAGATGCAGTAGAAAAAATTGGTAATCGCTTTGATCTCGTTATTGTAGCAGCAAGACGCGCTCGTCAACTACAGGTTGAAAATAAATCTCCACTGGTTCCGGAAGAAAACGACAAAGAAACCGTTGTTGCTTTACGTGAAATAGAAGATGGTCTTGTCAATAAACAAATTCTTGATATTGCTGATTTCCAAGCGCGTCAAGATGAAGAAGCAGAAGTGCGCGCAACACTTCATGAGTCGATTCTTCTCGAAAATACACCATCGTACGAATAAGCTTCACAGGAATTGCTTATGCAATATTTCGATAGCTTAAAAGAGGTTGTAGCATCTTATCTTCCGCCTAAACAAGTCGAATTGATTCAAGATGCTTATCTTTTTGCTAAAAATGCACATGATGGGCAATTCCGATGTAGTGGTGAACCTTATATCACTCACCCAGTTGCAGTCGCAACAAATTTAGCTGAGATGCGGCTTGATTATGAAACCATTATTGCTGCACTTTTGCATGACACTATTGAAGATACTCCTGTTACCTTTCAAGATATTACGAATAAATTTGGTAAACATGTTGCCATTTTAGTTGAAGGTGTTTCTAAACTTGATAAATTAAAATTCCGTAACAGACAAGAGGCTCAAGCCGAAAATTTTCGGAAAATGGTGCTTGCCATGACCGAAGATGTGCGTGTTATTTTAATTAAACTAGCTGACCGCACCCATAACATGCGCACACTCTGTGCCTTAAGACCTGACAAGCGCCGTCGCATTGCCAAAGAAACTCTCGAAATTTATGCTCCTTTAGCTCATCGTTTAGGTATTCATCATATTAAAACTGAACTTGAGATTTTAGGCTTTACAGCAATGCATCCCAATCGTGCTAAAGTAATTGAAAAAGTAATTAAAACAGCGCGAAATAAACGAAAAGAACTGATTCAACGAATTTTGTCTGAAATAAAGCAGCGATTACGTGACGCACATATTGATGCCAATGTGACAGGTATCGAAAAAAATATTTATGTGATTTATCAAAAGATGAAACTGCGTGAACAGCAGTTTCATTCCATTATGGATATTTACACTTTTAGAATTGTGGTTAAAGATGTCGATGCTTGTTATCGTGCGCTTGGGCTGGTACATAATTTATATAAACCACGGCTAAATCGTTTTAAAGACTATATAGCGATTCCTAAAGCGAATGGGTATCAGTCGTTACATTCATCATTAATTGGACCACACGGTACTCCAGTTGAAGTACAAATCCGTACTGAAGACATGGATCAAATGGCTGAAATGGGGGTTGCTGCACATTGGGCATATAACGAAAAAGATGAGTTGAATACTACCACGCAAATTAAAGCGCAACGCTGGATGCAAAGCTTATTAGAACTACAACAAAGTGTAGGTAATTCTTTTGAGTTTATCGAAAATGTAAAATCAGATTTGTTTCCTAAAGAAATTTATGTTTTTACCCCTAAAGGTCGTATTGTTCAGTTACCAGAGGGGGCGACAGCTGTTGATCTTGCTTATGCGGTTCATTCAGATATTGGTTATCAATGTATTGGAGCGATTGTTGATCGTAAACCTTATCCTCTATCACAACCACTAAGTAGTGGGCAAACCGTGGAAATTATTACCTCACCAGAAGGACGACCTAACGCGAATTGGTTGAATTTTGTAGTTAGTGCTAAAGCAAAGTCTCGTATTCGTCATGCGCTTAAAACGCTTAAACGTGAGGATGCAATTGAATTAGGGCGGCGTTTACTTAACCTTTCGTTAGTTAAATCTGGAGGTATTGGTGGGCTATCATCGAGTCAAAAAGATCGAGTGGTTGAATTAACAAAGTTGTCCAATTTTGAAGATGTCTTGGCCGAAATTGGATTAGGCAATATTATGAGTCATTTTATTGTCAAAGGTTTAGAACATAAATCGCTGTTACCAAATAAAGCAGAGCCAAATAAAACACTTGTTATTACTGGCAGTGAAGGCGTTTTGGTTACGTTTGCTAAGTGTTGTCATCCTATCCCTAATGATCCTATTGTTGGCCATGTTAGCCCTGAAAAAGGACTGACCGTTCATCATGAATCTTGCCGAAATATTACGGGCTATCAACATAACCCAGAAAAATTTATTTCGCTTAAATGGGCTCCTAATATTTCTCAATCCTTTGTTGCTGAAATTTGGGTCGATATTTTAAATACTCAAGGTTCTTTAGCACATATTCTTTCAATTATTAATGATGAAAATGCCCACTTGCAATGGTTAAATACTGAAGAAAAAGATAGACAAATTTATACAATCATCTTGCAGATAGAAGTGAAAGATACTCAGCAACTTAATGAGTTAATTCGTAAAATGTCACTACAACCGGATGTAGTGAGTGTTACACGAAATATAAATTAGTCATTATGATAAATCGTTTTTTGGACCATTTACCGTTGATAAAATTAACAGGAGTTGGTGCAAGTTTAGAAAAAAAATTCAATATATTAGGTATCTATAGCGTCAAAGATCTATTATTGCATTTTCCTTTGCGTTATGAAGATCGCACTTCTACTTGTGCCATTGGTGATGTGGCTATCGGTGGGTATACTACGATTGAAGGGTGCATCATAAAAACTGAAGTCATCTTTAGGCGTAAGCAAATGTTAGTTTGTTATATTCAAGATGAATCAGGAATAGCCATATTAAGATTTATGAATTTTAATGCTGGGCTGAAAGCAAGTTTAATGCAAGGTAAGTGGATAAGTGCTTATGGTGAGGTAAAAAGAGGAAAAAACTATCCTGAAATAATTCATCCACAATATAAAGTTAAAGGTAATCTTGAGAATAATTTGTTAGCTTCTGATTGCAATGAAGAAAGATATACGCCTATCTATTCAACGACTTACGGACTTACCCAAAATATTATTCGTAAACTGATTCAAGCTGCACTGCTATTATTAAAACGTAACCCGCCAAAAGAAATTTTACCGGCATCGCTAGCGAGTCGCTATTTCACTGTTTTCGATTCGTTAAATATTATTCATAACCCACCAATAGATACTGATATAAATCAATTGTCGAATGGGGAACACCCTGCAATTAAACGGTTTATTTTTGAAGAGTTGCTCGCCTATCATTTAAGCATGTTGATGTTGAAAATAAATAATCAAAAGCAGCAAGCTTATGCAATGAATGTCAGTCAAAAGTTTATAAAACCGTTTTTATCTTCATTATCTTTTTACCCCACTCATGCTCAGAAACGAGTGGTTCAAGATATTTATCTAGATATGGCAAAACCAACTCCAATGATGCGATTAATTCAGGGAGATGTTGGTTCTGGCAAAACGTTAGTTGCAGCACTAGCGGCACTCAATGCAATAGAAAATAATCGACAAGTGGTATTAATGGCGCCGACTGAAATATTAGCAGAACAACATTATAACAATTTTAAACAATGGTTTGATCCTCTTGGTATTTCTGTGGATTGGTTATCAGGGACATTAACCGCTAAAAATAAGCGTCAGCGTTATGAGCGTATTTTAAATGGTGAACTTACCATGTTAATTGGAACGCATGCGGTATTTGTTGATAAAGTGCAATTTAATTCATTAGGTTTGGTGATTATTGATGAGCAGCACCGTTTTGGCGTTAATCAGCGCTTAAGTCTTTGGGAAAAAGGCATTAAAGATCATATTTATCCTCATCAATTAATTATGACCGCAACGCCTATTCCCAGAACATTAGCCATGACTGTTTATGCCGATCTCGATGTTTCAGTCATTGATGAATTGCCACCAGGAAGAACGCCTATCACCACAGTTGTTATACCTAATACTCGCCGAGATGAGATCATTGAACGTGTAAATCAAGCCTGTTTAGACAATCGCCAAGTATATTGGGTATGTACTTTGGTTGAAGAGTCCGAAACGCTTGATGCACAAGCGGCTGAAATGTTGGTTGCTGAATTACAAGCGCGTTTGCCTCATTTAAGTATTGCGTTAGTGCATGGCAAAATGAAATCTGATTTAAAGCAGTCGGTGATGCAAGACTTTAAAGCCGGAAAAATTCAATTGCTTGTCGCCACAACGGTTATTGAAGTTGGCGTTGATGTACCTAATGCTAGTTTAATGATTATCGAAAATGCAGAACGATTAGGTTTAGCACAATTGCATCAGTTACGTGGACGAGTTGGACGAGGTTCGGTAGTGTCTCATTGTGTATTAATGTATCAAGCGCCCCTAAGCAGAGTCGCTCAAGCTCGCATGAAGGTAATGCGTGAAAGTAATGATGGTTTTATTATAGCCCAAAAAGATCTTGAACTTCGTGGTAGTGGTGAAATTTTAGGAACTCGGCAAATGGGTATGGCTAATTTTAAAGTGGTTGATTTGATTCGCGATCAGCATTTGATTAGTGAAGTGCAGCAAGCATCTTATGATTTCCAAAACAACTATCCACAAAACGCCATACAATTAATTGATTGCTGGCTGCCAAATCGTGAAAAATACATTAATGTATAATTGTGCTGTATTTTTTTACTAAAATTAAATGTTGTACTTATTTATGGGTAATAAATTTATGTGTGGGCTGAAGCATTGTTGTTTTCAGTCCACACATTGAAGTTAATATCTAAGAAGTTAAGATAACATTGCAGAGTTATAAGAATGAGCGATAAGGTAATTCTGGCTCATCAATAAAAATATCTCTAAAACCACGATAATGTTGATAATGCATTTTATGTTGATCGGCTGGATAAGTATATCTTCCGCCCACTTGCCAAAAGAAAGGCGTAAATTGATAATTTAGGCGATCTTTTTTCATTTGCCATAATACTTCGATTTCACGAGGGTCGCTTTGGAAGTTTGCCCAAATATCATGATGGAATGGAATAACAACTTTAGTATTGAGTGATTCAGCCGCACGCAAAATATCGGCTGACGTCATTTTATCTGTCACACCGCGAGGGTTTTCGCCGTAAGATAGCAATGCAACATCGATTTTATAATCGTTACCATGTTTTGCATAATAATTAGAATAGTGTGAATCACCAGAATGATAAAGCGATCCGCCCGATGTTTCAAATAGATAGTTAACAGCTCTGTCGTTCATGCCATCTAAAATAGATTTATCAGTTGATGATACGCCTTTGGGGAGAGTAACTAGTGATGTTCTATCAAAAGAATCCAATACCCGAATGGTGATATCGCCGACTTGGATTGTTTCGCCCACTTTGGCAACAATGCAACGATCTTCTGGTACTCCCCAACTTTTCCATAATTCTACACAGGCTTTAGGACCGATAAATTTAACACTAGATGAACAGTTTTGAATAACAGCAGCAGCAACATTGATATCAATATGATCAGCATGATCGTGAGTTGCCATTACTGCATCAATTTGTTTAATTGCAAAAGGGTCAAGAACAAATGGGCTCGTTCTTAAATTTGGTTGTAATTCACGCACGCCACCCATACGCATCATTTGATGTTGTTTATTCATTAATGGATTTGCGTGTGTCTTTTTTCCAGTTCCACACCAAAAATCGACAGATATATTTGTATTGCCAGCTGATTTTAACCAGATACCAGTACAAGCAAGCCACCACATCGTAAATGTGTTGGGTTTAACTTCTGTCGTTTCTATTTCTTCATTGAGCCATGTTCCCCATTCAGGAAATGTATTTAATATCCATGATTCACGGGTAATCTCGTTCACTTTACTCATACTTTGTTCCTTTTACAATTAATTGTTAAACTAAAATAACTTCAACACCTTGCTCCTTAATACATTCAATCACATCCTTATTTGCTTGTTTTCCTGTAATTAAAATATCGATTTTATTAACAGGACAAAAAAGCATGCCTGAATTGGCTTTTTTATCAATTTTTGAACTATCGACAACAACAACTAAATTCTCAACTTTTTCCAATATTTGTTGTTCAGCAACCGCACCTAATATTTCGTTTTTATAAAGACCAGTTGGTGTTAATGTTTTGCCACTAGTAAACATCCATTTGCCTGCATAGGAGTCGGTTATGCTAATAATAGGATTAATAATTATATTTTGTGTTTTATTGTATAATCCGCCCATAATAATGACGTTTTCATGGTCATGTTCAATTAAGTAACACGCTAATGGAAAGTAGTTCGTAATAATCGAGACATTTTTACCACACAGTTCGCGTCCGAGTAAAAATGCCGTTGATCCGCAGTTTATAACAATGTTTTCTTCATTGTTGCACAGTTTGGCAGCACGAATGGCAATGCGCGCTTTTTCGTGATAGTGGTCGGTATTATGATTATCAATTGGAGCCCAAATTGGTTTTACTTCTTCTAATCGTGTAATGCCATTGCGAACTTTTTTTACTCGCCCTTCTTGATCCAGTTTTGTGATATCTCTGCGAGCAGTTGCGGGAGAAATAGCGAAATACGAAATTAACTCGGAGACTTTAACCATACCTTTTTCATTAACTAAAGCCACCATTTCGTTATGCCGAGATAACTCACTCATTACAACCCCTTTATTCTTATTGATTAAATGTGATTTAAAATGATGATAATTTTCATTTGTATGAATGTCAATTATTTTAAATTTAAATTTATTGGTTAATTATTTATTATATTGATAATATTTAATTTAATTTTTGTTTTCTTTCTTTTTTATTAAAGTGTGATGCATGTCACAGGTATGGTTATTAATTATTTGAAAAAGTGATCCTTATCAAAATAATCATAAATAATCATTGAGTGATTTGTTTTGATTGTGGAATATGTTGCTAGTATTTCATTTTGATAAAACTTGATCTCCGAGATGTATTGTTGAAGCAATGAAAAATGTCGATAACTGATGAGAGGAACATATGGAAGTAATGTATAACGTATTTTATATTTTTTATAGTCAAGTTATGACAAAGGCACCTTTGTTACTTGGCTTAGTGACAATGCTAGGTTATTGTCTGTTACGTAAAGATATATCAACGGTGTTAAAAGGTACCATTAAGACCATTGTTGGTTTTATGCTATTGCAAGTTGGATCTGGCGTGTTAGTTTCAACTTTCAAACCAGTTATTGCCAAACTGGCTGAGTATCATGGTATTAAAGGATCTATTATTGATACTTATGCATCAATGGTGGCCGTTGAAAATGGCATGCATGAAAACTATTCATGGGTTGGTTATGCGGTATTGTTAGCATTGGCTATTAATATCGTGCTGGTTATTTTTCGCCGTATAACAGGTATTCGAACCATCATGTTAACTGGCCATATTATGTTTCAGCAGGTTGGTTTAATTGCATTATTTTACTTTCTTTTTGGCTACAGTATGTGGGAAACCATTATCTATTCGGCCGTTATTATCGCGCTTTATTGGGGTATCTTTTCGAATATGATGTTCAAACCTACTGAAGCTGTCACCGGTGGTGCTGGATTCTCAATTGGTCACCAACAACAACTGGGCTCATGGATTGCCGTTAAATTAGCGCCTAAATTGGGTGATAAAAACGATTCTGTTGATAATTTGAAACTGCCTAAATGGTTGCATATTTTTCATGATAGTATCGCTGCAACCACCATTGTTATGACTTTTTTCTTTGGAATTATTTTACTTTCGTTTGGCTTAGATAATTTGCAAACCATGGCTGGGTCAACTCATTGGGCAATCTATATTTTTGAAACTGGTCTTAAATTCGCTGTGGCTATCCAAGTGATTGTAAGTGGTGTGCGAATGTTTGTTGCTGAGCTGTCTGAAGCCTTTAAAGGCATTTCTGAAAAATTAATCCCTAATGCTGTATTGGCTATTGATTGTGCTGCTATTTATGCGTTTTCCCCTAATGCCATGGTATTTGGTTTTATTTGGGGGGCGTTAGGACAATTTTTTGCTATTGCTTTATTACTTGTCTTTAAATCACCTATTATGATTATTCCTGGTTTTATTCCGATGTTTTTTTCGAACGCAACTATTGGTGTTTTTGCTAACCACTTTGGTGGTTGGAAAGCCGTTATGAAAATTTGTTTTGTGATGGGCATGATAGAGGTATTTGGTTCGGCTTGGGTCATTTATATTTTTGCACAAAATGGGACACCGATTGACTCTTGGATGGGAATGGCTGATTGGGCAATATTATTTCCACTTATTTTACAAGGTTTATCTATTTCGCATTTATTTATCTATGTGCTTATAGCATTAGCAGTGCTTTATATGTTCTTTGCTGCTAAACAGTTACGTTTAGATGAGGCCATGCAAACAAAACAATCAGAAATAAATGACGAACATCAAGATATGAATATAGCTGTAGTTGAAAAAATGGATGAGATCGCAACTAGTGATGGTCGCGTAGTTCGAATTTTGGCTGTCTGTGGTAGTGGCCAAGGTTCCTCAATGATGATGAAAATGAAAATTGCCAACTACTTAAATAAAAAAGGTATTCCGAATGAAATGGACTCTTGTGCGGTGACTGATTACAAATCACGTCTTCCTAATGTCGATATTATTGTCGCATCAAAGCATCTTATTCATGAAATTGAAGTCAATGACGGTCAGTATGCGTTAGGTGTTAAAAATATGCTTAATCCACAAACATTTGGCGATGAGCTTATTAAGCTGATTAATCAAGTAGTTTCTAGATAGTTTTTCCAATTAAAAAAGGAGTACAACATGGCCTTAAAAGAATCACTGATTGAGAATAACTCGATTTTACTCAAAGCAGATGTTGCAACTTGGCAAGAAGCTATTAAGTTAGGCACGGATATGTTAGTTGCATCAAAAGCGATAGAGCCTTCGTATTACGATGCCATTATTAGCTGTGTTAAGACAATGGGGCCCTACATTATTATTGCTCCAAACTTTGCCATGCCCCATGCTAGACCTGAAGACGGAGTGAATAGAACCGCGTTTGCTTTAGTTACCTTAAAAAATCCTGTCTATTTTGAAGGTGAAGACGAACCAGTTGATGTTTTAGTTACGCTTGCTGGCAGTACTTCTGATCAGCATATGGAAGGATTAATGGAAGTAACCCAAATCTTAGATGATGAAAATAGCGAAACGGGTATTGATCTTGACAAATTAAGGCGATGTAACTCAAAAGAAGATGTTTATGCCGTTATTGAACAGGCTATAAGTAGGGGGGAGTTATGTATCAAGCTTTAAAAGAAAGTGTCTTGCAAGCCAACTTATTGCTACCAAAATATAATTTAGTCACTTTTACGTGGGGTAATGTCTCTGAAATTGATCGCACTAGAGACGTTATTGCCATTAAGCCTTCTGGCGTTGAGTATAGCACTATGACCGTTGACGATATCGTGGTGGTTTCATTAACGGGCGACATTGTTGAAGGGAAGTTAAATCCTTCAAGCGATACTGCAACGCATATCGAACTGTATAAAGCATTTCCTGCTATTGGTGGTATTGTGCATACGCATTCACGTTATGCAACCATTTGGGCTCAGGCTGAATTAGATATTCCTGCTTTAGGCACCACTCATGCAGATTACTTTTATGGCGATGTGCCCTGCACACGTAAATTGACCGATAGCGAAATTGCGACTGATTACGAAAAAAACACCGGCTTAGTTATTGTTGAAGAATTTAAATACCGCGGGCTTGATCCTGTCGCAATGCCGGGAGCGGTGATTTCGGGGCATGCGCCATTTTGCTGGGGTAAAAGCGCCTTTGATGCTGTGCATAACGCCGTTGTACTTGAAGAAGTCGCCATGATGGCATTGGCAACCCGTCAATTGAATCAAACAATTAAAATCCAACAAACTTTATCCGATAAGCACTACTTTCGCAAACATGGTGCGAATGCTTACTACGGTCAAAAATAAAAGAGATAAGGAGAAAAACATGTCAACACCTAAATTACAAATCGCGTTAGATCAAACCGAGTTAACTCTGGCATTAGACGTTGCTCAAAATGTAGCTGGGTTTGTCGATATCATCGAGGTCGGTACTATTTTGGCATTTGGAGCAGGAATGCAAAGTGTTAAACGTTTAAGACAACTCTATCCAAATCATATTTTGGTGTGTGATTTAAAAACGACTGATGGTGGAGCTATTTTGGCTAAAATGGCTTTTTCTGCTGGTGCAAATTGGTTAACCGTGTCGGCAGCAGCGCATATTGCAACTGTTGAGGCATGTAAAAAAGTTGCCGATGAATTTAAAGGTGAAATTCAAATTGAATTATATGGCCATTGGACTTTAGAAGATGCAAAAGCGTGGCGAAAATTAGGCATTAAGCAAGCAATATATCATCGGTCACGCGATGCTGAACTTGCTGGTATCGGCTGGGGTGAAGATGACCTAACTAAAATGCGTCAACTTTCCGATTTAGGGCTAGAACTGTCAATTACAGGAGGCATTGTACCTGAAGATATACATCTATTTGCAGGTATTAAAACTAAAGCGTTTATTGCGGGGCGTGCTTTGGCTAATGAAAACGGCAAAAAAACCGCTCAAGCATTAAAAGAACAAATAACTCAATATTGGTAATTACCATCATGTGGCCGTTAATTGGGCCATTTTTCTTTTTTGTTTAATTATTATTAGGTGGTCACTATGCCGCAAAGTACAGATATATCAAGAACAATGTATCAATCTAAAACGACTCCTCGTATAGGGATTTATGAAAAAGCATTGCCTACCGAACTATCATGGCAAAATAAATTAAATGAAGCTAAAACATTAGGATTTGATTTTGTCGAAATTTCAGTCGATGAGTCGCATGCGCGTCGTGCAAGGTTAGATTGGTCTGATGATGAGATATATTCGCTTAGACATTTATGCGAAAAGACTGGTATACCAATTCATTCTATGTGTCTTAGTGCTCATCGTAAATATCCGTTTGGATCAGCAAATAGCGATATTAGAAAAGAAGCCAAAGCCATAATGGATAAAGCAATTACGTTTGCTTATAAATTGGGTATAAGGGTGATTCAGCTTGCTGGATATGATGTGTATTATGAACCGTCTGATTTGCAAACACATCAACGTTTTATTGAAGGAATTAAATGGGCAGCAAAACAGGCCGAGCGAGTTGGCATAATGTTGGCAGTTGAAATTATGGATACGCAATATCTTAACTGTTTAAGTAAATTTGAAATTCTAAAAAAAGAAATTAACTCGCCTTATTTTATGGCTTATCCAGACGTTGGAAACATCACAGGATGGAATTACGATACTTGCACCGAATTAATGTTAAGTTGTGAGCATATTGTACAGATTCACTTAAAGGACACTCATAAAGTTAAACCCAATTATCCAGGTCAGTTTAGAGATCTTATCATAGGTGAAGGAGAAGTTGATTTTACTGCTATATTCAAAACGCTTAATGCCATGAATTATGTAGCACCCTTAGTTATCGAAATGTGGGCAAATGATGATAACTGGAAATCCAATATTATCACCGCTCAAAAACGATTAAAAGCAATAGGTGACAAAACAGATTTTCCGCTTTTTTGCTAATATTTTAATCATTTTTATTCCTTAAAGGATTAATACCATTGCTGTGATTGGGGGTGTTAAGCTCCTCGCAAGCCATTTAATGGTGGAGATTAACATTAAATAGTTTAACGTGTATTAAGTTTTGTGGTTAATGACGAAAACCAAGCTTTAACTCGCAGTTTATATTTTTATTTATCTTTTTATCTGCACGAGTTACAAATTTTATATATGTGTTTGCTTAGACATGATTATTTACCCTTTGCACTGCTATGTCTATCGTGTAATATAGATAGCATTATAAAAAAATGGAAAGAATTGCGGATATTGTATGAAATCAACGATAAAATCACTCTCTATCTTTTTTGTTACTTTGGCATTAGTGGGATGTGGATTAAAGGGCCCACTTTATCAGCCAGTTGAAAAGGCACAAACGCAACAAACCAAACTAACAACAACTGCCTCAATTCAATCTAATCTATTGATTAAAAATGCATAGTGGAGTAAGGTAATGGACTTTTTAAATTATAGACATGCTCGCTTATTTGCCAATCAAATAGCTATAGCCGCTCTTGCTAAGCACTATGGAACCCCGTTATATGTTTATTCGGCTGCTCACATAAGTAAACAGTTTTTAGCCTATGAACAAGCTTTGATCAATAATAAGCATTTAGTTTGTTATGCGGTTAAAGCTAATAGTAATTTAGCTGTTTTAAGTTTACTGGTAAAACTGGGGGCTGGTTTTGATATTGTTTCACAAGGTGAGTTAGAGCGAGTATTAAAAGCGGGTGCCGATCCTAAAAAAATCGTTTTTTCTGGTGTTGCTAAATCAATCGTTGAAATTGAACGTGCGCTTGAAGTTGGCATTAAATGCTTTAATGTTGAATCTGAAGCCGAATTGTACCGAATTGATGAAGTTGCCAAACGATTAAATAAAACTGCACCAATTTCATTAAGAATCAATCCCGATGTAGATGCTAAAACACATCCTTATATCTCAACAGGTCTACGCGAAAATAAATTTGGGATTAGCTATGAGTTAGCTTTAGATGTTTACCGAAAGGCACGATCATTGGTTAATATTAATATTGTTGGTATTGATTGTCATATTGGTTCACAGTTAACTCAACTATCGCCATTTCTTGATGCTGCCGATCGCATACTCGCCTTAGTAGATAAACTACAATCGGATAATATTGTTATTAAACATATCGATTTAGGCGGTGGTTTAGGCGTGTGTTATAATAATGAGCAACCTCCTGCAGCATCACAACTTGTTACTGAGTTAAAAAACAAATTAGCTAATTATCCCGATATTGAAATTTTGTTTGAGCCAGGACGATCTATTGTTGCTAATTCAGGTGTGTTAATTACTAAAGTAGAATATACCAAACACCAAGATGGTAACCATTTTGCGATTGTTGATGCGGGGATGAATGACTTGATCCGTCCAGCACTTTACGATGCTTGGATGAACATATTGCCCGAAAAACAACCACAAGCTGGCGATGAATCTTTGGTATACAATGTTGTTGGGCCAATATGTGAATCAAGCGATGTACTGGCTTATCAGCGCCAGCTTTCGGTTAACCAAGATGATCTATTGGTCATTTGTGGCGCTGGTGCTTATGGCTTTAGTATGGCATCGAATTACAATAGTCATCCAAGGCCTGCCGAAGTGATGCTCATTGATGAACAACAACATAAATTAATCCGTGAGCGTGAATCTTTTGAAGATTTATGGCGCGGTGAAGTGGTTTTATAATATTTACATTATATCGAAATGCTCAATCACAATAGCATTTCCTTTTGAAGTTGCTGCTGGTTAACAGCCTAAACAGAAGAATAACAAACTAACATGTTTGACAATAGAAGGTAAACTAACGATGAACTTTTCAAAAATGCATGGACTCGGAAATGATTTTATGGTTATTGATGCAGTGACGCAAAATGTTCATCTTTCGACAGAAATGATTAAACGCATGGCAGATAGGTATACGGGGGTCGGGTTTGATCAGCTTCTTATTGTTGAGCCTCCTTATGTACCCGATAGTGATTTTCATTATCGTATTTTTAATTCCGATGGTTCTGAAGTCGAGCAGTGTGGTAATGGTGCTCGTTGTTTTGCACGTTTTGTTCGTTTAAAAGGATTAAGCCGAAAACGCGTGTTAAAAGTCAGCACCATGAGAGGTAATATTGTATTAACCGTCAATGATGATGATACAGTACGTGTGAATATGGGGGAGCCCATTTTCGAACCCAATAAAATCCCTTTCAAGGCTATTAAAGAAGAAAAAACTTATATCATTCGCGTACAAGAACAGACCATATTATGTGGTGTTGCATCTATGGGTAATCCTCACTGTGTGATTCAAGTTGATGATATTGTAACCGCAGAAGTTGCAACACTCGGATCACTATTAGAGCAACATGAGCGCTTTCCTGAACGCGCCAATATTGGGTTTATGCATATTATTGATCGCGAAAACATTAATTTGCGTGTATTTGAACGTGGGGTTGGCGAAACGCAAGCTTGTGGTACCGGGGCTTGTGCTGCGGTAGCAGTTGGTATTAATCAAGGGTTATTAAACCAACGCGTTAATGTTAATTTGCCAGGTGGCAAATTATTAATTGAATGGAAAGGTGGCAAGCATTCCCTTTATATGACTGGACCTGCTACGCATGTGTATGATGGCTTTATTGCCATTTAATTTTGATATTTTTACTGTATGGCTCTAACATTTGTTGATAGAAAACTTCATAAAATAAACTGATAATGGTGTTGATTTTATTTTATTTTTATGTTTGGCGTGATTCAATCAAAAGTAGAAAGCATTAGAAATATAAGATAATACGATAGACGTTAATTATGGTTGCTAAAAATACACGAAAGTTGAGAGCAAAACAAATACAACAACAGCCCTCATCGGAAAAATTAAATGACGACATTGTGAGTCAATATCTTATTGATAACCCTGATTTTTTTATGCGAAATGCGCGGTATGTTGAGTACATGCGAGTGCCCCACCCCGTTCGGGGGATTATTTCGTTACCTGAATGGAATATGGCTCGTCAGCGTAACAAAATTAAGCAATTAGAGTGTGAAATATCATTATTAATGGAACATGCCAGTGCTAACGAATTGCTGTTTAGACAACTGATGGATTTACAAATTGAATTGATTAAAGCGCAGGATCTCAATCAATTGATTGTATTATTAAATACATGGGCAAAATCGTTAGGCCTTAGCGGAGCTTATTTATATCTCTTTGACGATAAATGGCTGCTTAGTGCACCGTCAAATTACCATCACTTAGCTTTAAATTCATCACAATTTGATTTTATTCGTGTTAGACATTTACAGTATACTCAACAATATTTAGGCACTTTAAATTCAACTGAACTTGATTTTTTATTACCTGAACATGGTTATGTTGGGTCGGTGGCTTTATCTTTATTAGGGCAATTTGGAGATTTAGGGCTTTTAATGTTTACTAGCACTAATCCAGAACATTATCAAGCTGGGCAAGGTACATTGTTACTTGAGAAAATGAGTGAAATTTTGCCTATTTTAATTAGCCGATGGATTATGCGAAAAAAATAAGGAAATATCATGGTTCAGCTTAACGAAAATGCTAATGCTTCCTTAACATTGCCTGTCGATCAGTTTTTGAATTATTTAAAGTCAGAAAAGCAGCTCAGTTTAAATACTCAAATCAATTATCGACGTCAGCTTTATGCGCTTATTTCGCTGGCAAAAGAAAGTGAAATTTCAAATTGGCAGGATTTAGATTCATCAGCAGTAAGAGTGTTAATTAGTCGCAGTAAACAAAAAGGATTACAAGCAAGAAGCTTGTCATTAAGGCTATCGGCTTTGCGTAGTTTTTGTGATTGGATGGTAAAAAATGAACGTCTTACAGCTAACCCTGCTCGAGGAGTATTAAATCCAAAATTAGGTCAGCATCTGCCTAAAAATATTGATATTGACGAAATTAATCAATTGCTTGATATCGAAGCTAACGATCCGCTTTCAGTCCGCGACAGAGCAATGCTTGAAGTCATGTATGGTTCGGGGTTGCGTCTGTCCGAATTAGTTAGTCTTAATTGTCGAGAATTAAATCTTATCGATGGTGAAATTCGCGTAATGGGGAAGGGTAGTAAAGAACGGAAACTGCCATTAGGTCGGGAGTCTATCAAATGGATTAAACACTGGTTATCCATGCGAGATTTTTTTGTACCGCAAGATGATGCACTATTTATTTCAAAGTTAGGCAAACGAATTTCACCTCGTAATGTTGAAAAACGATTTGCGCAATGGGGTGTTAAACAAGGGTTAAGTAGTCACGTTCATCCACATAAATTACGCCATTCATTTGCCACCCATATGCTTGAATCAAGTCGGGACTTGCGTGCAGTTCAGGAATTGCTTGGTCATGCCGATTTATCAACGACCCAAGTTTATACCCATTTAGATTTTTCACACCTGTCAGAAGTTTATGACTCAGCCCATCCGCGAGCCAAAAGGGGAAAATAACGATGCACTTTTATCGGTCTATTCATCGTATTAAAGCATTCACATTCGATCTTGATGATACGTTATATGATAACAGTATGATTGTTGAAAAAGCGGAAGAAGAAATGGTTAAAATGCTTCAACGTCATGAACAATTATGCACTTTAACGATATCCGACTTTTTTGCTGAAAAGTATGCAGTACTGGCATCCTATCCTGAAATTTATCATGATGTCATAGTTTGGCGAATTCAAACTATTAAATCGCTATTAAGTAAAACTAATATGCCAGTATCAAAATTTGCTGATGTGATTGATGAATCTGTTACCTGTTTTAATTTTTGGCGACACAAGATAAACGTTCCTGAATCAACTCATTTGCTATTAACCAAATTGGCAACTAAATATCCTTTAGCGGTGATTACTAATGGTAACGTTGATATTCATCAAATTGGTTTGGGTAACTATTTTCAGTTTTCATTACGTGGTGGTGAACACGGGCGTTCCAAACCTTTTCCCGAGGTTTTTGATTTGGCCTCTGATAAGCTAGCTATTCCATCACATCATATTTTACATGTGGGTGATAATCTATTGACTGATGTCAATGGTGCAATTAATAACGGCTTTTTGGCTTGCTTTATCAATATTTATCATCGTGATATTTTACACCTTGATAATGCAATATGTTTGCCCCACATAGAAATAACTCAATTGTCAGAATTGGAGAATCTGTTATAATTATTTCTTTTTCTGTATAAATAGACAGTAAATTTACATAAAGATAGATTAAATTCTGATAAATTTCACTTAAAGAAACTTATCATTAGATTCTGTTCGATTACAGTCGTCAAAATATCTCGGAATATGATAAAAATATTAATAATACACTCAATATTAATGCTGGTTAATGTTTTCTATTATCAAAATAGGTTTGAATTTAATGGAAATTAATAAAACATTATTAGATGGACTGAATGCAGAGCAACAAAATGCTGTCACCACTGATAACCAATATACCATTGTTCTTGCCGGTGCTGGGAGCGGTAAAACTCGCGTTTTAGTTCATCGTATTGCTTGGCTTTGTCTTGAAAAGCATTATTCGCCTAGTTCTATTTTTGCCGTTACATTTACCAATAAAGCTGCTGCTGAAATGCAAGAACGGATTCAAGCATTAGTCGGTGAGGGTTATTTCAATGGTATGTGGGTGGGTACGTTTCATGGATTGACCCATCGTTTATTACGCATGTTCTCTGAGCAAGCTAATTTGCCACCTAATTTTCAACTTATTGATACAGAAGATCAAATTCGGCTTATCAAGCGAATTTTTCGTGAACTAAAAATCGACGAAAAACAGTGGTCAGCCAAACAGTGTGCTGGTTTTATTTCCACTCAAAAAGAAAAGGGACTTCGTGCGGATGATATTGTTCCTGAAGATCCTAAACAAGTCATGTGGCAAACGATTTATCGCGATTATCAAGCCATTTGTGATAGAGTCGGTTATGTTGATTTTTCTGAATTAATTCTAAGATCTTATGAACTGCTTTGCCGTGATAACGAAGTTTTAGCTTATTGTCATCATCGCTTTAGTAATATATTAATTGATGAATTTCAAGATACTAATAAAATTCAATATCGGTTGGTGCAAAAAATAGCGGGTAATACAGCTAATGTGATGATTGTTGGTGATGATGACCAGTCTATCTATAGTTGGCGCGGTGCTAATGCGGATAATCTTCAATTATTTAGCAATGATTATCCTGAAACAGAAATTATTCGTTTAGAGCAAAATTACCGTTCAACAGGTAATATTTTAGATGTAGCGAATAGCTTGATAGCGCAAAACCGAAATCGATTGGGTAAGAATCTATGGACTGATAGAGGCGAGGGTGAAAAAATTTCGCTTTATATTGGTTTTAATGATATCGACGAAGCAAGATTTGTTGTGAGTCAAATAAAAAAATGCCATCAAGAAGGTGAAAAGTTTGCAGATTGCGCTATTTTGTACCGCAATAATCTACAATCGCGCCTACTTGAAGATACATTATTACAAGCAGGATTACCTTACCAAATTTATGGCTCCATTCGTTTTTATGAAAGACAAGAAGTTAAATTAGCGCTTGCCTATTTGCGACTATTGCATGATCACAATAATGACATGGCGTTTGAAGCTACAATCAATACTCCAACACGAGGTGTTGGTAATATCACGCTAGATAAAGTTAGGTTGACAGCAAAGCAACATAATATTTCGTTATGGAATGCATGCTTAATGCTAATTCAAAGCAATGCATTGACTGAAAGACAGTGCTCAGGTATTAGTCGCTTTTTGGAATTGATGGAATCTATCTATAATGAAGTTGGGGAGCAACCATTTTACAAGCAGCTTGATGCCATTATTAAATTATCTGGTGTATTGCAGATGTATGAGCAAGAACCTGGTATTAAAGGGCAAGCAAGGTTAGAGAATCTTGAAGAATTAGTATCAGCCGCTGAGCAGTTCTATCGTGCTAATGAAAACACAGTTATTCAAGATAGTATAACAGGTAAAACTTTGACAGTTTTAGAATCATTTTTGGCTTATACTTCACTAGAAAGCCGAGATGTGATTAATGAACAAGATTCAGTTCAGTTAATGACACTGCATTCAGCTAAAGGTCTTGAATTTGATAATGTATTTATTGTTGGGTTAGAAGAGGGCATATTTCCAGACTTACGATCGTCTCAAGAATTCGATAAAATGGAAGAAGAAAGGCGTCTTGCTTATGTTGGTATTACTAGAGCACGTAAATGCCTAACATTGTCATTAGCTCAGATAAGGCGTCTATATGGCCGTGAGGAGCGAAATTTACCGTCACGTTTTCTAGCAGAATTACCTGTTGATAAATTAAATGAAATTAGTTATCAAGGTAATATCACGCTATCTAAGAAAAAAGAACCTTATCCTAAGAAAAAGCCTCAATGTGATGGTTATAAATTAGGTCGTAAAGTATTACATAACCGTTTTGGTGAAGGAACTATAGTCAACCTTGATGGCGAAGGCGATCACAAACGAGCACAAATTGCTTTTGTTAATGAAGGCATTAAATGGTTGGTAGTTAAACTGGCAAACCTAACTTTATTGTAGGTTTTTCTTTTGAATAAGATTGGTTAATTATGTGATTAAATGGGAATTAAGTGTTAAATTAATTCCCGCTTTTGTATATATTATTGATCAGCTTGTTCTTTTACAGCCTCAGAAAAAATTTGGTCGAACGACTTGTTGGTTCGATTGCAAATCCAATTATTATCCGCATAATCAAAATGATACCCTTGATTGCGAGTGGCTAGCCAAACTTGAAATAGTGGTTCTTGGGTATTAACAATAATCTTACTGCTATTGGGAAAACTAACTGTGATGACATTGCCGTTTGTTTCATAATCTAAATCGATGTCATGCTCATCTGCATAACCATCCAAAAACAGCTCGATTTTATTAAATAACTGATCAGCAAGCGTATGGAATTGTTTGATATTCATAAAGGTGTAATCATTCAGGTAAATAATGGCGTGATATTAGCATAAATGGATATACTCTGCCACAGCAAGGTGGCAAGAGTTAAATAAGTATTGACTTAATTATTCATTTGCAAGAGGCAAAGAACAAGCAATAACAAGTAGCTTATATTGTTCTTGGTCTTGGCTCACCGCTAACCAGCGGTTTGGCATTTGAATGGTATTAACTAATTTTCCATCACCAAAGTTGTTTTCGATTGTTCTAAGTTCACCTTTCGCTAACTCCATTTTGTCACAATTGGCATAATAATCAATTTCAATGGCGTGATAGGGCGTTACAGTACTATCATCATTTTTTTGCACTAATGCTGGGCTATAATTTGTCACTTCTTTAAACATACGAATTTTGGCATTGAAAGGATGAAGCTTAATTGAATTCCTATCTAAAAAAGAATAACCAACAGTATTATCTTCTTTTGATTTAGACGTTGGAATAAATTGTTCACCTACTCTAGGATCTTTTAAACTCTCTACTGCTGTATTGGTATTCGTTTTAGCGTCAACATTAGCTTGTTCTACAACTGCATGACTAAATGTTGCAAAAGAAAAAAGGATTAAGAATAAACTAAGTTTTTTCATTAAATATTATCTCCATGTGTTAAAGCCGCTTCTGTAGGGTTAGCTTGTGGTTGAGATTGTTGTACTTGTTTTTCTTTTTGCTTTTTCTCTTTGTAGGCTTTAATCTGTTCTTGACGTTCGGCTTCTTGTTTTTCAATGATTGGTTTTAGATCAGGGCGAGTTGCAAGAAGCGTCTCTTTATCCAAATCACCTTGAATAGAACAAAAAACACTACTTTTATTATTGGTAGAAAGTTCTAAATAAAGTGACTTATTCATCGTGCCGAGTCTTGGAATAACACCATCAATAGCATAAGGATCATTTTGCCATTCTGGCGATTTCAATTGGCGATCATAAATTTTTGCGTTTGCTATATAAATATTAGTGTTGTATGGCAACCAATTAATATTATTTAAAGTGGCTTTAATTTCATCTTCAGTATTATTAAAGATGAACCCCCAGTATAAAAAGTGACCAGATAATGAAGTTGGAATATAGATATTTTGATAACCAGTAATTTCTAAGCCACGATACTTAAGTGGTTTTTTAAACAGGACTTTATTCTTATCATTTTGTTGAATAGATTCAACAGGAATATAAGTTACGTTATCGGGTGTTGTCATTAAGTCAACATATTGACTTATTGATTCTTGATGGATAGCAAGTTGCTCAAAAAACTGATTGTTACATTGAAGAAATGTATCGATTACCTTATCAGTTTCACTCTTCTTATTGTTGGTTTGTGCAAAAGTTATACAAGAAAATAAAGCTGCACACAAAAGCACAGAAAGTTTTTTTAGAAGCATGTGAAAATCCTTTGTTCAATAATTATACTTATTGTTTTGTAAACCTATTGTAAAGTAATGTAAACGCTCGTGTCAATTAACATCCTATAAATTTTCAATAAAAATCATTAAATTTCCGTTTTTAAAAGATATTTTAACCAAATTGCTAATTGCTTTGTTTCTTAAACTAACACTGCCACCTAAGAATAGAGTTTTGTCAATCAAAGGATACTGGAAGCCGGTGATGGTTAACCCCGTTACTTTGGAAAGCGGCATGAGTGAAATGATATGATCTTTTACATTAGTAATTTCTAAATAAGGCTTGGAAAAAAAGAAATGGCAATAATTATCGTAAAAAGTGATTCGATATTGATGATAATATTTCATTGCAACAGAAATATTTCCCAAAAAGTGATCGCTAGCACGACCACAAGCACCATAAACATCAAATTCTGTTATTCCTTTACTGGCTAAAAATAAAATAGCCTTTTCAAAATCAGTCTTATTTTGGTCTGGAGTGTGAATGATTTCGGTTTCAGGCGGAATTGTTTTGTTAACCTGATAGCTGTCTAAATCTCCAATAATAAAATCAGGCTCGATTGACAATGCTGACAGATAATTATGGTAAGCGCCATCTGTACAAGCGATATAGGTGTACTTTTCTAAATTGCAAAAGTCATGCAATGGCGGCTCACCATTGACAAAGAGTAAGGCTTTATTTTGTGACATTGGCTTTCCTTTTTTGGTTTACCTGATTGGTTAATTACAATGCTAACGTATAAGCCATGATAATCGCATCTTCTTGTTTACCTTCAGTTGTTGGATAATAATTTTTTCGAACCGTTATTTGATTAAACCCCAGCGCATGGTATAACTCGATTGCAGGGCTATTTGATTGTCTGACTTCGAGCCAAAGTGTTGAAATCGGGCAGGGCGATTTTATGGTTATTAATTTATCTATCAAATGGTTGAGCAAAGCTTTTGCTAGTCCCTGTTTTCTAAAATGGGGGTGTATTACAATATTAAATAGATTTGCTTCATCAAAGGCATGTTGGCAAATGCAAAATCCGATGATTTGGTTATCAACGGCTATTTTAAAATTTAAATAACGATCGCCTTGGTTTGAAAAGAATGTCTGTTTTGACCAAGGAATAGCATGACAGATCTGTTCTAATTCAAAGGCTTTTGTTAAATCATGTTCGGTCAGGGTGGAAATAGTTTTCATATTGACATAATTGTTGCCACAGTAAGCGTTTTTGTTTTGGTGTTTTTGCAAGTTGATCTAAGCTAGTTGTTTGAATGGTTAATGGATTTTGCCAAGATTCTTCGGGCTTAACATCAATAAACCAAATCACAGTCCTAATATCATTTGCTGGTACGATGAGTTGGGATGGTGTTAATACTAACACCTGATCTTGAGTAAGGCTAATTGCATTTAATATATCCCAATAGATTTTTTGGGTTGGTTGCGCTTTGGCAACAACAATTAATCGGATCTTATCACTGATATGGGGTGCGATTTCACCTTTAAAGACATGCGTGTTACGCAAAACATATTGCGTTATATTGCATTGTTTTAGATACCAATCTTGTTGCGCCATTATTGACTTACTGTTTTTTATTAGAGATTAAGGGTAGTTAATTGTATAATCATCTCATCAAATTATAAAGTTTTTTCATTGAGGAAATATGGCAACATCTGCTTTTACTCCAGCAAGTCAAGTAATTGAGCGTCATCAAACATTATTTAACGATAAAAATGTGATCATCGCTGGTGATATTCAAGACAGTTATCCCGCTATCATGGCAGCAAATCAAGTTAAGATTCATTGCACACAATTTCATACTTATTTGCGTTTAAAAAATAGTGTTCGTGGCAAGTATACCTATTTTTCATTGTTGCCAGAAGCAGAACTCTATGCCGGTATGGATACGCTAATTTACTATTGGCCAAAAACAAAAAGCGAAGCGCAATTTCAACTTTCTTATTTATTGCATAATATGCCAAAAGGCAGTGATATTTTTATCATCGGTGAAAATAGAACAGGTGTAAAAAGCGTGGAAGCTTTATTGAGTGATTTTGGTACAATTCAAAAAATCGATAGTGCAAGGCGTTGTGGTTTATATCATTTTCAGGCGGATAGCCGTTTAGCCTTTAATCTTGATGAATGGTGGTTAAGTTATCATTTAACTATTGAAAATCAAAATATTGAAATCAAAAGTTTACCCGGTGTTTTTAGCCAAAAAGGGTTAGATGCTGGCAGCGAATTACTCTTAAATGCATTGATGGATCATGCTGATATTATTAAAGGTAATGTATTAGATGTGGGATGTGGTTCAGGCATCTTATCCACGGTGCTAGGTAAATTATACCCTGATATTACTACATTAACGTTATCTGATGTAAGCAGTTCAGCAATTGAATCAAGTAAAGCCACGTTAAACCGTAATCATGTTAATGCCACAGTTGTGGCGAGTGACGTTTTTTCAAATCTAAATGATAAATATCATCTTATTGTTTCGAATCCACCTTTTCATGATGGCAAAGAGACAAATTACACAGCCGTTAATGCGTTAATTAAAGAGGCGAAAAAACACCTAAAATTAAATGGTTATTTGTGCATTGTGGCAAATTCATTTTTACCGTATCAAACTATTTTAGATGAAACATTTAAAAGCGTTGAAGTGATTGCCCAAACGACAAAATTTAAGGTTTATCTAGCAAGCCATTAATAAGTGCAGTTTGTTTATTTTGTCTTAAAAGAGAAATAAGTTGCAATACATATCATAAGCCCTAAAAAATAGGGCGATGCTATCGCTCTATTTATAACATGTGAATATTTAGACTTAACCTGAATTCACTACTATTGATAAGAACTGTTTTTAATGCTTGAATTTCATTATCAGTAAAATCACAACGCGTAAAGTTTTGATCAAGAATAATAGGAACAGGATTATTTTTCCCGATTATGGCCAAGACATTACATTTATTTTTAGTCATATCACCTATAATAATTGGTCCACCGTTTGAGTCTTTATTAAAAACGGCTACACATTTAACATCTACACCTTGTGCATTTTTTGCATGATATATAGCAGTTATTGTTTTACCATAAGATGTTAATTTAATCGGAACAATAGCAAGAGTTAATCTTTGTCCATTGATTTCATTGATAACTTTTCTCATTTTATGTATTCTTAAGATAGTTACTAAACCCATCCATACAGGCAACATAAATAAAAGAGTAAGAACAGTCGTAATCACAAATACCTTCAGCATATTATCAATAGCTAAATTGATTGTTACTAGTGAAGGATCATCGGCAGAAGCCACAGTTACAACTTGATTATTTTTGCTTATTCCACCAGGGAGAGCTCGCTTAATAACTTGTCCTGTATTAGTGGTAATTTTCACTGAACAATTCTCAATAATACGTCTTGTATTACATTTTACTTCTGCATGATAGTCAACCACAACTGGATTCCGTGATATTTTATAATCATCAATTAATCCAGGATAATGATTCAGGGCCATAAACATAGCTAATGCAAAGCAAAATATTATCGCAAATATTGTTTTTATTTGATGTAATATGCCTTCTTGCTTTAGTTTCATAACTTTTAAAGGGCGAGTTGGAAATACTTCCACTACTTTATTCATCAATCCCATTTTATCGTTTCCTTATTAAAAATAAAAATTTCATGCTTAAAGGCTGAAATTGTGAATTTAAAAGCTAACCTTTAATCACAATAAAATAAATAAGTTATTAGGGCGTGTTGATCTTTCGTGATTATTTTTTAGACGGCATGATGTGAGTTATAATAATTCTGCAAAAAACAACCATAACTCGATTCATCATGCCAAGAACAATGCTAACAGATAAACGGTGGGAAAAGCTACTACAAATAATGAAAAATACCGGCCGAGTTTATAATAAATCCGAGCATCGGATGACGTTTGAAGGGCTCCTTTTCCGAATGAGAACCGGTATTCCTTGGCGAGATTTGCCAGAAGAGTTTGGTGAATGGAGCACCGTCTATAGACGATTTAATTTGTGGTCTAAAAAAGGAATATTAGTTGATATTTTCAAACATTTATCACAACTAGCGGATTTTGAATGGGTGTTCCTAGATGGCTCGATTATCAGGGCTCATCAACATAGTACAGGCGCTGCAACGGAGCATTCCGAGCAAATAGGTCAGAGCTGTGGTGGTCATTCAACTAAAATTCATCTTGCGGTTGATAGTGGTGGTTTGCCTATTTGTTTTGATCTTTCTGAAGGACAACGACATGATATCACTTATGCAGAAAACCTAGTTGAAAAGCTCGATGAAGTGAATACAGTGATAGCCGATAAAGGTTATGACAGCGAGCCATTTCGGTGCTTTGTTCGTCAAAAAGGCGGACGAACGGTGATTGCTAAACGTAATGATGGTAAGGATATAGATAAAAGCAGTATGGATAGGTGCCTTTATCGCTATCGTCATTTAGTCGAGAATGCCTTTGCTAGAATCAAGCAATATCGTTCAATATCAACTAGATACGATAAGTTAGAAAGGAATTATGCCAGTATGGTATCACTGGCATTTATGTTAATGTGGCTGCCAATGTATTGTTGAGTAATTTATGTACAGTAAAGATCAACAGCCCCTAATTTATTTAATAAAATCCAAATTAAAAATCCTATTTATGGTTTAAATAAAAAAATAAACTCCGAATTATATCGAGGTTTGTCATCAATCTGAGGGCGATGTTATCGCCCTATGTATAAAATTTAAATATTTAAACTTAAACTGATTTCACTATTCTTGATATCATATCTGGATTAAGAGAGAGCTTCTTTTAATGCCTGCATTTCATTATAGGTAAAATCACAGCGCGTAAATTCTTGATCAAGAAGAATAGGAACAGAGTTGCTTTCTCCGACTACGGCCAACACATTACATTTATTTCTAATCCTATCACCTATAATGATTGGTCCACCGTTTAAGTCTTTATTAAAATTGGCTGCATATTTAGCATTTATTCCTTGTGCATTGTTTGCACGATATAAAGCTGTTATTGTTTTACCATAAGAAACTAATTTAACTGGCACAATAACAGGTGTTAATTTTTGCCCGTTAATTTCCTTGATAACTTTTGTCATTTTATGTGTTCTTAAGAAACATCCTAAACTCATCCATGTAACCAACAACAACAAAAGAATAAGACCAGTAGTAGCCACAAATACAGTTCGCATATTCTCAATAGCTAAATCGATTGTTACTAGTGATGGATCATCGGCCGAAGCTACAGTTACAACTTGATAATTTCCTTTTTTCCCTCCAATGAAAGTATAATCACGCTTAATAACTTGTCCTGTATCAGTGGTAATTTTCACTGAACAGTTATCAACCGCACGTTTTGCACGACATGTTCCTTCTACATCATAGTTAACCACAACTGGATTCCGTGATATTTTATAATCATCAATTAATCCAGGATAATTTCTTATGCCCATAAACATAGCTAACACAAATAAAATTATTGCTGCACTTATTCTTCTTATTTGATGAAATGAGCCTTCTTGCTTTAGTTTCATAACTTTTAAAGGGCGAGTTGGAAATACTTCTACTAATTTATTCGTCAATCCCATTTTATAAATATACTCCTTATTAAAAATAAAATTTCATGTTTAAAGACTAAAATTGTGTTATTAAGGGCTAACCTTTAATAACACAATAAAATTAACAAGTTATTACTTTTTTTATTAATTTGGACTAAATCTTATCATAATATTTATTTTATAGGAATCACTCGCGTTGTTTCAGTAATTTGAAAAACGATATCAAATTAAATAACTCTGGAAAACTGTTGCTGCCTTGCCATTTTTCGCATATAAATATCAAAGCACATGCAAATATTGCGTATCAATAAATGCCCTTTAGGTTGAACTTTAATTATCTTGTCATTTACTGTGACTAATCCATCTTGTTGCAATGGAGCGAGTAGTTTTAAGTCTTCAGCAAAATAGTTATCGAACTGGATATGAAAGTGTTCTTCTATTGCTTTTTTATCTAAATAAAAGTGGCAAATGAGTTGCTTGATTACATCACGACGAATAATATCATCTTGATGTAAATTAAATCCTTTCCATAATCCATGACCTTTTTGTTCAACTTGACTTTGATAAGCTCTAAGATCTTTCTGGTTTTGTGCATAACTATCACCTAACATACTAATGGCTGATACCCCCAGCCCAAGTAAATCTGCATCTCCTTGCGTTGTGTAGCCCTGAAAATTACGGTGCAGCAGATTTTCTTTTTGTGCAATCGCTAATTCATCAGTAGGTTTGGCAAAATGATCCATGCCGATAAATTGATATCCCGCTTCGGTTAGTTTTTGAATACTTGTGTATAAAATCTGTAATTTTTGATTAGCATTAGGTAAATCAGCATCTTTAATTTTACGTTGTGCTGCAAAACGGCTCGGCAAGTGGGCGTAATTAAATACACTTAAACGATCGGGCGAGATATCAATCACTTTATTAAGCGTTTCGGTAAAACTAGCGACTGTTTGTTTGGGTAAGCCATAAATGAGATCTAGACTAATGGAGTCAAAATTATTTTTGCGAGCTTGATCAATAAGAGAACGTATTAATGTTTCATCTTGTTCGCGATTAATCAGATTTTGAATTTCATGATTAAAATCTTGAATTCCCATGCTTAATCGATTAAACCCAACGTGAGCTAAATGATCAATAGTTTGTGGGGTAATTTCTCGCGGATCGATTTCGATCGAAAGTTCAGCGTTATCGGCAAAGTTGAAATGCTTTTTTAGCGAAGTTATTAGTCGAGTGATTTCATCATCAGTTAAAAAAGTCGGCGTGCCGCCACCCCAGTGCATTTGGGTTACTGTTCGATTGTTAAACAATTTGGCACGTTCGGCAATTTCAATATCTAAAATATCTAAGTATTTGGTGACTTTTTGCGTTTGGCGAGTAATGAGTTTATTACAACCGCAAAAATAACAAAGCTTATGGCAAAACGGAATATGCACATAAAGCGATAATGGCTTTGTTGTGTAACGTGCTGCTGCCGATAAAAAATCCTGTTCATTAAAATTTTCATTAAATTCAAGTGCAGTAGGGTAAGAGGTATATCTTGGACCAGAATAGTTATATTTTTCAATTAACGCCTGATCCCATAATTGCATATCAGTCATGCTTTTGCTTCCGTTTAGAGCTGTGTTTAATGTTGTTATTTTTGTAAATTTTTAGTGGTTGCTTTTGTTGGTTTCTGATTTTTGTTTTAATTTTGATTCGATTAGTTTTATTTAAATATAACAATGTGCAGATTAATAACCCAAAATATAAACTTAACATAATTAATATTGGCATTATGATCCGCTCGCTTTTTAAGTTATTAATAGATTTTATAAAAAATAATAGTTTTTAATTTTAAATTATGAGCAGAAATTAAATGATTAGGATCGTATTTCTGCTTGCATTGAGAAGATACTCATAAGTACTAATGACAGTTGTCTCTTATGAGTTTCGTTTTAATAAACTAACAATATCTTCTTTTTTTTCGTCTTCATCTTCAAAATCATCATCAGTATAACCCAGCTCTTGCATCAACTCATCAATACGATTTAATTTGCTATCAAAATAAATTTGTTGCTCTTTAGTGAGTTTGGCATTTTGCTCGACTAGATCCAGTAACATATCTAATTTTGGATCGTTTTCTAATTGTTTTAATTCTTGTTGTGGCGATAAAACTGTTTTAGCCGGTTTCGGTTGTTTAACGGGTTTTATTGCATTGCTAGCACTTTCAACAACTAATGAAATCGGTTTTTTACTGCCAATGCGTGGATCTTTGCTTTTGCTTGTCGAATTTTTATTTTTGTTATTATCTTGATTATTAAAGCGAGATCCACTTGGTAAGCCTTTGTGCTTACGTTTGCGCTTTAGCTCACGAGACTCTTCATTAATCTCTTGACGGCTTTTTTTAGTTTTTTGTTTCGATTTATTCTTTAACATACAATCTCTGTTTAATATTAGGGTTAATCAGTTAACCAGCGTATTTTATCAGTAAGTTTTAAATATAGCTATGATGAAGCAGTCATGCTAATTTAAGATTGTAAAAAAAGAGATTTATGTATAATCTGAGCCCAATAAATTTGTCAGATCGAATTAGAGAACAAAATAAAATGAAAAATCATTTGAGCCCTTATATGCAATTTAACCGTCAAGAATGGGCAAGTTTGCGTAACGCAGTACCGATGACGTTAACTCCTGACGAGTTAACTTCTTTACAAGGCATTAATGAAGACTTATCTATGGATGAAGTCAGTGACATCTATTTACCTTTATCAAGGTTACTTAATTATTATATTAGTAATAGCTTTAGCCGGCAGGCGGTACTGTCTAAGTTTTTAGGCAAAAGTCACAAAATCCCTTATATCATCGGTATTGCCGGTAGCGTTGCAGTAGGCAAAAGCACAACAGCAAGGGTATTGCAGGCATTGTTAACGCGTTGGCCAGAGCATCGTAAAGTAGCTTTAGTGACAACCGATGGATTTTTATATCCTAATAAATGCCTTGAAGAGCGTGGAATAATGAACAAAAAAGGTTTTCCACAATCATATAATATTAAAAAACTGATCAATTTTGTTGCGGATATAAAATCAGGGCAAGCTAACGTTAAAGCACCGGTGTATTCTCATCTGGTTTATGATATTGTCGAAGGTGAAGAAATGGTGATTGATAGTCCTGATATTTTGATTCTTGAAGGATTAAATGTACTACAAAGCACCTTGAATTATCCGCAAGCAAATAATCGTGTTTTTGTCTCTGATTATGTCGATTTTTCCATTTATGTTGATGCCGAGGTTTCGTTATTACATGATTGGTATGTGAACCGCTTTTTAAAATTTAGAGCTGGTGCATTTAGTGACCCCAACTCTTACTTTAACCACTACTCAAAACTGCCAGAACAAGAGGCCGTAAACATTGCTAATCGCCTTTGGCGTGAAATTAATGAATTAAATTTGGTTGAAAACATCTTACCTACAAGAGAAAGAGCGAGTTTAATCCTGACTAAAGGTAAAGATCATAAAGTGAATTTGGTTCAGTTAAGAAAATAAGGTAAAGGGGTAAATTGATATGAAATCAGTAATTCGAGTCATGACTAAAGTAACCATTATTACTATGGCGGTTTTTTTTTCGCTTGGCGCTTATGCTTCAGAACATTCTGAAGGATTAACGTGTGAAAGCACAAAACAAACTATTGAAACACAGATTGATTATGCTAAAAAAAATAATAATTCTCATCAAGTTCAAGGGCTTGAAAAGGCATTACATGATGTCAATAATTATTGTTCAAATGATAAGTTAGAAGAAAAATATAATAAAAAAATTCAAGAAAAGACAGATAAAGTTGTCAAAAGATCTCAAGAATTGAATCAGGCAAAAACAAAAGGTGATGAACACAAAATTGCCAAACAACAAGCAAAATTATCCGAGGCAGAACAAGAACTCAATGAAGCAAAAACTGAATTAGCTAAATTTTATCAAGAATTAAAATTAAGATAAGCGGTAACAGGTAGATTATTCACCCGCTTCGATTGCCTTTCTACTATGTTTTTATCATTAACCCCATCAATAGTTACTGTTGATGGGGTTAGTTTGATATTTTGCATTCTTTGTCACACTAGACTTTTTTATTTAAAAAGAGTATGGTGTGCGGCTTGTTACGTGGTTCGTAAACCTCCCACGCTAAAAAACTAAGGAAACATCATGAGTAAAATTACACTACTAGGCGATCAGTCTGTTCGCTATCCTACAACCTATTGTCCTGAAATACTCGAAACGTTCGATAATAAACATCCGAATAACGACTATTTTGTTAAATTTAATTGCCCAGAGTTTACTAGCCTTTGCCCTATCACTGGTCAGCCTGATTTTGCAACGATTTATATTTCGTACATACCCAATATCAAAATGGTTGAAAGTAAATCGCTAAAGCTTTATTTATTTAGCTTTCGTAATCATGGTGATTATCACGAAGATTGTATTAATATCATCATGAAAGATCTAATTAAATTAATGGATCCTAAATATATTGAAGTTTGGGGAAAATTTACACCACGCGGTGGTATTTCGATTGATCCTTATGCCAACTATGGAAAATCAGATACCCATTGGCAACAAGTTGCGGCAAATCGATTAGCTAATCACGATATGTATCCAGAAAAAGTGGATAATCGCTAATTTATAATCCATCCAAACAGGAACTGTTAATGCAAACTCGTAAAGCACTCGTTATATTTTCTGGCGGGCAAGATTCAACTACCTGCTTACTGCAAGCCATTGCTGATTATGGACGTGAAAATGTTCAGGCAATCAGCTTTCATTATGGTCAACGTCATGCAATTGAGCTTGAAAAAGCCAAATGGATCGCTAAAGATTTAGGTATAAAGCAAACTGTCATTGATACATCAGTTATCAAACAAACCACGAATAATGCGCTCATCGACGACTCACAAGAAATTAAATCGGCTCAAGATGGCGATTATCCTAATACCTTTGTGGATGGGCGTAATATGCTCTTTTTACTTTTAGCTGGCTGCCATGCCAAGCAGCAGGGCATTTCTGACATTATTATTGGAGTTTGTGAAACCGACTTTAGTGGCTATCCAGATTGTCGCGATATCTTTATTAAATCAATGAATGTATCGATGAATTTAGCCATGGATTATGCGTTTAATCTTATTACACCACTGATGTATTTGACCAAAGCACAAACATGGGAAATGGCCGATAGACTGGGCTATCTTGATTATGTCCAACAATATACCCACACCTGTTATTACGGGGTTGAAGGAGGATGTGGCAAGTGTCCTAGTTGTTTGCTGCGCGATAAGGGCTTGCAAGAATATATGGCTAGGGCTAGATAGATTTATTAATAACTGGGTTCTCTCACCCCATTAAAAAGGAAAAAAGATGTATTTAAAGAATCATTTCGAATCGATAGAAAAAAACTTTACCCGTGGACAACAGCAAAAAGCGCTTTACTGGTTGGCTTTTTTTCATATTTTAGTTATTGCTTCAAGCAATTATTTAGTCCAAATCCCATTTGATATTTTTGGTTTTCACACCACATGGGGGGCTTTCACTTTTCCATTTATCTTTTTAACCACCGATTTGACCATTCGAATTTATGGTGCAAGTTTGGCAAGAAAGATCATTTTTGTGGTTATGATCCCCGCATTGCTATTTTCATACCTTATTTCGGTATTATTTTTTGAGACGCATTGGGTTGGCTTGTCGGCATTGACCGAATTTAATAGTTTTGTATTTCGAATAGCGCTAGCGAGTTTTGCCGCTTATCTGGTTGGGCAATTGATGGATATCACTGTTTTTAATTATTTAAGAAAAAATAAATCATGGTGGGTTGCACCAACTGCATCAGCAATCTTTGGTAATGGTATTGATACTATTGTCTTTTTTGCTATCGCATTTTATCAAAGTAGCGATGAATTTATGGCAAATCATTGGACCGAAATTTCGTTAATGGACTATAGTTTTAAAATTCTGATTTGTGGATTATTCTTTTTGCCTCTTTATGGAGTGATGTTAAATTTTATCCTAAAAAAATTAGTTTCAGCGCCCAAAAATAATTGATCATTAAAATCTAAATTTTAGTTATTCTTCCGAACAATCATAAAACTCATTATTATTTTAGATGAGTTTTATGTTTAATACTGAAAAACATTTCCATAACAACTTGATTTAATTGAAAATTATTAAAAATCAACTTAATTAAAATCAAGGATCTACCTGAACAATTTTTATAGAAAAACATTCCAATTTTTCACAACACCTAAAGGCGAATAGGGCCATTAATTTGGCATCAGAATAAGCCGAGAGCTGATATAGGTTGTTGCAAAAAGCAGTCAGAAAAGATATTGATTTTATAGATTTTTTATTTACTCCTTTTTTATACAAAAAATTATCAAACCTTATTAAACACTCTTTGCTAAAAGGTAAAGGGTAGTACATAATATGTGATTAAATTTTAGATAAAGAAGATCAGCAAATAATAATAATTATATACGGGGTGGAAAATGCGATTAGTAAAACATTTAGCTGTATTAAGCTTGCTGTTAGTATTAGCTGGCTGTGATAATAATGATACTAAGCAGAGTGCAAGCACTGAACAAATCATCACACAACCAGCAACAGAATTGATTGATAATAACGAAACAGCCCATGTTAGCGATCCCAATGATGCAAGTAAAATAGCGCAAGATGAATCAGCAAAGCCTGTTTTTAATCCAACCCCTGAATTAATCGAAAAATATCATGATAAAGCGTTAACCGTTATTGATAGTTCTGAAGTTATTGTTGATGGTTCAAGTACATTGGTGATTACCTTTTCAGTGCCTTTAAACCCTAATCTTAATTTTTCTAATTTGCTTCGTTTAGTTGATCGCCAAGCTGGCAATGTTGACGGTACTTGGGAACTGTCAGATAACGGATTAGAGTTAAGACATCGATATCTTGAACCAAATCGTAAATTAGAACTGACAATTGATAAGATGTTAGCAGCAATTAATGGCAACAGTTTAAAAGAAGTCTACCAAACAGAAATTAAAACCCAAGATCGCAAACCGATGGTGGGATTTGCTAGCAGTGGTTTTTTGTTGCCAAGTAAATCAATGAGTGGTTTGCCAGTTACCACACTTAATGTGGATAAAATTGATGTTAATTTCTTTAAAGTTAAACCTGAACAGTTATCTGATTTTATTGCTGATTATGGTTTTATTAACCAAATGACCAGTTGGAACGCAAAGAATATTAATAAATTTACTGATTTAGTCTATACGTCTCGGTTTGATCTGAATCCAAAACGTAATTCGCAAGAAACTGTTTTACTTAACCTTGCTTCCATTCCACAACTTCAGCAAGAAGGTGTTTATCTTGCAGTTATGAGTCAAGCAGGAAGCTATGATTATTCAAATCCTGCATCGCTGTTTACGATCAGTAATATTGGTATTGCTGTACATGTTTATGAAAACGGTAAATTATCAGTAATTACCCATAGACTCGACAATGGCAAACCGCTTGCTGATATTAATTTATCGGTGCTATGTACCAAAAGTATTCGAGATAGCAATAAAAACTGTACAACTATTTCAGCTAAAACGGATGCCACAGGTTATGCTGAAGTGGCTTTACCAAGAGGTATGGATTATGGCTTACTTACCGCCAATGATGGCAAACAGATTTCGTTGCTAAATTTGGATCGCGGTGCATTAGATTTAAGCGAATATAACTTAACGGGTTCGGCTTTTTATCAAAAACAACTTTTTGCTTTTGGTCCTCGTGACTTATATCGCCCTCAAGAAACGGTCTATTTTAATGCGCTTTTGCGTAATGCCGATGGTAAGCCATTGCCTGTTCAACCTATTGTGGTTGATGTTATGTCTCCGGATAATCAAATTGTTGAAACTTTCACTATCGATGCTCAAACTGATTCCAATGGTTTATATCAATGGCCATATATTATTCCCGCCAATGCGGCAACGGGTAAATGGGTATTTCGTTTTAATTTAGGCGACGATAATTACCGTTATGCGTGGTTTCGTGTGGAAGAATTTTTGCCAGAGCGCATGGGAATGGAAATTACGCCCGCATCAAATAAACCTATTATGTTGGATAAAAGTATCAATTTTGATGTGAAAGGCTGGTACCTTTATGGTGCTCCTGCTGCAGGTAATAGTTTAGAGGGGCATGTTTATGTTAAGAAGATCGATTCAATTCCTGAACTTGCCGATTATAAAATTGGTGATGTGACTGACAGTAATCTTGCTCATCAACTTGATAATATTGAGACGACTTTAGATAAAAATGGGATCGCAAAAGTTGGGGTAGATACTAACAATTGGGGTAAATTGGCCTCTCCAATTAAACTTATTTTGCAAGCTAGTTTACTTGATTCTGGGGGACGTCCTGTTACACGTTATGCTAGTCAGACTATTTGGCCAAATCTACAAATGCCAGCAGTGCGGGCGTTGTTTTCTCAATCGCCTTATTATGATTGGTCTTCGGATCGGTACGAAACCAGTCCGACAGTTGATAAAGGGACTAATGCAGAGTTTGAAGTCGCCTATGTTAACATCGATGGCGAGAAGCTGGCTGCAAATCATTTAAAGGCGAGAATTATTCGTGAACGTCGTAATTATTATTGGAGCTGGTCTGACGATGCTGGATGGCATCAAGAATACAATTCAAGTGAATTTGTTGCGCAAGAACAACCGCTTTCTATTGATGCCAGTGGCACAACCAAAGTAAGTTACCAAACAGATGATTATGGCTCTTATCGTATTGAAATTGTCGATACTAAAAATAACATCACCAGTAGTCTACGTTTTAGAAGTGGTTACAATTGGGAAGATAACACTAATGGTACCAATGCTGTTCGCCCAGATCAGGTTAAATTAAGCCTTGATAAAACAGCTTATTCAGTTGGCGATACCGCTAAAATACATGTACAAGCACCTGTAGCGGGATCGGGGTATGTATCCCTTGAAACCAATGGCGGTATGTTATGGAAACAAGATATTACCGTTGATGAAAACGGCCTTGATGTCGAAATTCCAATTCAAGATTGGGGACGTCATGATATTTATATTAATGCGATGATTATTCGTCCATCAACCGATGCAACAGTACAAACGGTTAAACGAGCAATAGGGTTGCTTTATTTACCCATTGATACCTCTAATCGCCAATTAAATTTGAGTATTGAGGCACCGACGAAGACAGAGCCTGAAAAAACCATTCCAATAAAAATTAAATTGGATAAAAAATCAATCCAGAAAGATCGTAAGGTAACGGTATTGGTTTCGGCTGTGGATTCAGGAGTGTTGAATATTACCAATTTTGCCACACCCGATCCTTACAGCGCGTTTTTAGGTCGTAAACGTTATGATGTTGATCTTTACGATGTATACGGCAAATTGATTGAAGGTAAAGGGCGCAATGTAAATGTGAGCTTTGGTGGTGATGCTATGCTTGGCGCAGCGGGAGCAGGAGGCAAAAAAGCATTAACTGAAGTCAATGTTGTGGCTCAACAATTACAACCTATTGATCTTAACGATGAAGGTGAAGGTGTTGTTGATCTAGTTTTGCCTAATTTTAATGGCGAATTACGCATCATGGCACAAGCATGGGACGATAGTCGTTATGGCAAGGCTGAACAAGCGATGACCGTTGCATCGCCAGTGGTTGCTGAATTATCGACGCCACGCTTTTTATCGGGTGGTGATCAGGCTATTTTGGCGTTAGATCTTAATAATCTAACCGAAAAAACGCAAACAATGCAGGTTGATGTTTCAACGGATGGTTTGATTCATCAAAATGCAGTTAAGTCTGTAACAGCAACACTTGATAGCAAGCAAAGACAAATTATTCAAGTGCCCATTGTTGCTGATTATGGCTATGGACAAGGTATTGTAACCATTAATGTCAAAGGGATTTTGTTAGATGATGGTTCTGATTACCAGATCAAACGATCATGGAAGGTTGGTGTTAGACCTGCTTATGCCGCAACAACAAAATATTATGCGGCAGCAATAAATGGTGGTGAAAGTTGGCAGTTACCTAAAGATAGTATTGCTGAGATGATTGAAAATACGGTTGATGGCAAATTGATCATATCAGATCAACCGCCACTTAATATTGCTCAATATATTAAAGAATTATTTGCCTATCCATATGGCTGCTTGGAACAGACCATTAGTGGCTTAATGCCGTCATTATATGCAAACCAAAAACAGCTTGCAGCTTTGGGAATTAAAACTGAATCGGATGAACAGCGACGTGAAAAAGTGCAATTAGGTATTTCGCGAATCTTATCAATGCAACGTAATAATGGTAGTTTTGGTTTATGGAATAACGAGAGTGCTGAAGAACATTGGTTAACCGTGTATGCGACCGACTTTTTATTGCAAGCTAAAGAACGTGGTTATAATATTAATAACGATGCGCTTAGTGCAGCTATTTCTCGTATTAGCCAATATATTTATGATGCTAATGCATTTAATAGCTTACACAACTATTATGAAAATTCACAAATAAGCGATTATACGCAATTTGCTACTAAAGCGTATGCTTTAGCAGTGCTTGCAAAACAAAATAAAATCACGGTACCAATGCGTAATGAGATCAATCGAATGTCTCAACAAATCACAGAAAGTAATTTTAAGGTGTTGTCACCATTACCTGTTGCTCAGTTAGCACTATCTGCTAAATTAGCTGGTTTTGACAACGTCTATAACAGCTTGATGCCACAAGTATTTACAACCAATTATGATAATCAATATGCTTGGCTTGGCGAATATGGTAGTGCGATTCGTGATAATGCGTTAGTCTTATCATTGTTGATTGAAAACGGGTTAAGTGTTGATAAACAAGCTGATTATTTAATTCATTTATCTGATCTACTTAATGATACTCGTTATTTTTCAACACAGGAACTTAATGCATTATTTGTAGCAGGCTGGTCATTAGATCAACATAAATCTTCACACAAGTTTAATGTTGTGATTAATGCACAGTCAAATCAGGTTGATTCGACATTATCGCGTTCTTTTGGATTTGTTAATTTAGCAAGTGGCTTAACGATTTCAAATCCACAAGACGCACAGCCGCTTTATATCAAATTCACAGTGTCAGGCTATGGTAAAAATGCCCCCGCGCCAACCAGTGATGAAAATGTATTAACGATTAAACGTACTTACTATGATTTGAAAGGTAATAAAATTCAACCTGATCAAATGAAGGTGGGAGATTTAATGGCAGTTGTATTAGATGTTAATTCGCATAAAGAAGCTATTCATGATGCGTTAATTGTTGACTTTTTACCTGCTGGTCTTGAATTAGAAAACCAAAATCTAACTAACAGCAGTGTTAGTTTACAGGCGATCCCTGAATTAGCTAATTTGTTGAAAGATGAAGATAGCAATGATGTTAAATATCAAGAGTTTCGTGATGATAGATACGTCGCAGCCGTTGATATTAATCATTATATGAGTGAAGATACTTATCGCACTCGTGTTGCTTATTTAGTTAGGGCTGTGACGGCAGGTAATTATATGATTCCATACCCTTATGTTGAATCAATGTATCGCCCGGATCGGTTTGCAATTGGTCAATCCACTGAAGTTATGTCGATTGTTGAACGCAATGTAGAACCTAATAAGCCAAAGCAACAATAGTATTTATACATCGATTCAGATTGATGACTAATAATATAAACAAATTGATTATCCGCTAACGAAAGTTAGCGGTATCTTTTTATACTAAAACGTAGGGTTTTCTGAAAGTTTTTGACAAAATGAAAAAGTACCTGCTTAACATTCTGTTTTGTTTTTTTTCTTTCATCTTATTGTTAATAGGCAGTTTTTTTGTTGCCGATCACTTATTTCCATTGTCGATTGCAACAAATAAATCCACACAAACAATCCTTGCGCAAGATGGTACGCCACTTTGGCGATTTGCTGATGAAAATGGCGTTTGGCGGTATCCAATTCACTTAGATGAAGTCCCCAATGATTATCTTGATGTGTTACTAAATTATGAAGATCGCCATTTTTATGATCATTTTGGTGTTAACCCCGCATCGTTAATGCGGGCAGCTTGGCAAAACATCACCAATAAAAAAATTATTTCAGGTGGCAGTACTATTTCGATGCAGGTTGCAAGATTGCTTGATCCTCACGATCGCTCCATAGCTGGAAAGTTACAACAAATATTTCGAACGCTACAACTTGAATTACATTTTACCAAAGATGAAATTTTAACTTTATATATCAACCGTGCACCATTTGGGGGAACAATCGAAGGCTTGGGGGCTGCGAGCTGGTCATATTTTGGTAAAGCACCAAAAGCGTTAACACGTGGCGAAGCGGTTTTATTAGCGGTATTGCCACAAGCTCCTAGCCGCTTGCGTCCTGATAGGTATCCTCAGCGCGCCAAACAAGCTCGAGAAAAGGTTTTAGCAAGATTAGCTCAATATCAAGTATGGTCATCCGATATTATAGAGCAAGTTCGAAAAGAAGATATATGGGTTTATCCTCGTAAAAAGCCACAACTAGCGCCTTTATTAGCTCGTAGATTAAGTCAGCAATATCCTGATGTTGATATAATCCGTTCAAATATCGATCACTCTCTTCAATATAGTCTTGAAGATATTGCGACTAATCGGAAAAACCAGTTACCACCCAAAACTTCGCTGGCTATTTTAGTTGTCGATCATACCGATATGTCAGTAAAAGGCTATGTAGGTTCAGCTGATTTTAATGATAAAGATCGATTTGGACAGGTTGATATGGTAAGTGCGCTTCGCTCACCTGGATCGACATTAAAGCCTTTTATGTATGCACTCGCGATTGATGATGGTATGATTCATTCTGAATCGCTATTGCAAGATACGCCTCGAATCCGTTCTGATTACCGCCCTACCAATTTTGATGAAGATTTTTATGGTCCAATCAGTGCTACAGAAGCATTAAAAAATTCATTGAACTTGCCCGCTGTTCAGTTAATTGAACTCTATGGTCCAAAACGGTTTGCTGGAAAACTTGCCAGTGTTGGGTTGCCACTGGTATCTACTGGTAATAACCCTAATATTTCGTATATATTAGGTGGTGCATCATTAAGAATGGATAATTTGGTCAGTGCCTATAGTGCCTTTGCTCGTCATGGACAAGTCAGCCCTTTACGTTTTACGCAAGATGAACCATTGTTAAGTAAGCCATTTATTAGCGATGGCAGCGCATGGATCACTAGCAAGATGCTAGTTAATAATCATCAAATTGTCTATAAAACAGGCACTAGTTATGGCTATCGTGATGCTTGGGCGGTTGGTATGAACCCTCGTTATTTAATTGGTGTTTGGGTTGGTCGTCCAGATGGAACGCCTGTTGTTGGACAATATGGCAGTATTACCGCAGTGCCGATTTTACAACAGGTTAACTCGTTATTATTAAATAAAGAGCGACGACTCAATCGATCATTACCCTTAATAACAAAACCGGCAACGGTGACTTCAGAAAAAATTTGTTGGCCATCAGGGCAAGTCCTGCCAGCAAACGATGAAAACTGTCACCGGCAGAAAAATGCTTGGATATTAAATAACATGGTTCCCCCAACGCTTGATACTCTTACAGAGCTTAATAACAATCTCTACCGTTCAGGGTGGGTGACGATCTGGGTCAATGATGAAGGAAAACGGGTGTCTGCAGATTGTAATAATGCGCATAAAAAACAGATTGCACTTTGGCCGATCGCTTTAGAAAATTGGCTGTTACCCAAAGAGCGTAGGCAATCGTTGCTCCCTGAGGTTGATAAAAATTGTCCTGTATTTGGTAAAGATATCTTTTTGCCACTGAATATTATTGGATTACGGGATAACCAATTAGTAAAGCGTTTGCCAGGGCAACACGGTGTCACCATTGATGTAACACCACAAGGTGGAATAGGTGATAAATGGTGGTTTTTAGATGGTGACCTCATTGAGCAAATGCATGACGATCGAAAAGTTGCTATAACGGTAACTCAAAAAGGTTTACATCATCTATTATTATTAGACCAAAGCGGGCAAATTTCGCGACTGGCCTTTACCCTTGATTAACTAGGAACAAGCATATGACTATTGAACGAACATTATCCATCATCAAACCCAATGCAGTTAAAAAGCAATTGATTGGTGAAATTGAAACCCGTATCAGCCAAGCAAAACTTAACATCATTGCCCTAAAAATGCTTAGATTAACGAAAGAGCAAGCTGAAGGCTTTTATATAGAGCATCAAGGTAAATCATTTTTTGATAAATTAGTTAAATTTATGATATCTGGCCCGATAGTAGTTCAAGTTCTAGAAGGAAAAAATGCTGTTAGGCGTTATCGGGAATTGATGGGACCGACTGATTTATCTAAAGCAACTGCAGGCACTTTGCGGGCCGATTTTGCTGACAGCATGACCGAAAATGCCGTACATGGTTCAGATTCTTTAACCGCGGCCGAAAAAGAAATTGCTTACTTTTTTGTCGATAGTGAGATAGTTGGGTAAATTAATTTTATAAAATACCTGTTGTATTGCGTATTACCGTTATTCTAGGATTCTTTTTCAAAACATGAACGATATAACTTTAAGTTATAACCATGTGAGTATTTGTTATTTATTCATTCAGTTCTTTGTTGTTAGACTTTAACTGAAAATAACATAACCTTTATTTGGGAGAATCAGGATGAAATTGTTGACTAAATCACTAACAGTGGTCGCATTAATAAGTAGTTTGTTAGGTGCAAATTCAGCTTACGCAGATCGCCTTGATGACATCGAAAAACGCGGGGAAATCAAAATAGCCGTGTTTGATAGCAACCCGCCATTTGGATATGTTGATGAAAAGACCAATAAAATTGTTGGTCTTGATGTTGATTATGCCAATGAAATAGCTAAAGCACTGAATGTGAAAATTGATCTTGTGCCAACTAATCCAGCCAATCGAATTCCGCTATTAACTTCCCAAAAAGCCGATTTAATTGTTGCTAACTTTACTGTAACTGATGAAAGGGCAAAAACTGTTGATTTTAGTCTGCCTTATTTTGCGACTGGTCAAAAATTTATAGCAAAAAAAGGTGTTTTAAAATCAGTCGATGATTTAAAGAACCTTCGAATTGGTGCCGATAAAGGTACGGTCATGGAAATCACACTGCGTGAAAAATACCCAACGGCTAAAGTGATTTCTTATGATGATACGCCATTTGCCTTTGCGGCATTACGTAATGGTGTTGTGCAGGCAATTACTCAAGATGATGCCAAATTAATTGGTTTACTCGCTAATGTACCTGAAGAACAACGTGCAGCATTTGAAATTTCGCCATTTAGTATCACCCAAGAATATCAAGCAGTAGGTATACCAAAAGGAGAAGATCGCTTGAAAGAAAAAGTGAACCAAATTTTATTAACACTTGAAAAAGATGGTCAGGCGTTAACAATTTATAATCGTTGGTTTGGACCTGAAACCACATCAGCCATGCCTCGTGGTGATTTTAAAATAGGTAAAGGTCAGTAAGTTATGCACGAGCAATTACTTCAATCCCGTTATTGGTGGTGGTTATGGGATGGTTTTTTAGTTACGTTAGCTATCTCATTGCTTACCATCGTCTTTTCAACATTACTGGGTTTTTTATTAGTTATTGCTCAACAAAGCCCGATTAAGATTATTCAAAGGATTGTAATGGCGTATAACGCAATTTTTCGTTATTCCCCATTATTACCTCAACTCTTTTTTTGGTATTTTGGTGTGGGTAATTTATTACCAGTTGAATTTAAGTTATGGCTATTTGATGAACCACAAATTTCGTTGTCCTTTTTTTCACTGAAAATGCCTTCCTTTGAATTTATGATTGGTTTAGTTGGTTTAACCTGTTATTCCAGTGCTTTTATTGCCGAAGAGTTTAGAGCCGGCATTGCTGGTGTAAGGCAAGGGCAAGGACAGGCTTCATTAGCATTAGGGTTAACTTGGTGGCAAAGTATGCGATTTATTATTTTACCGCAAAGCTTTCGTATTGCCTTTCCGCCTTTAATTGGTCAGTATATGAATATTATCAAAAATTCATCGTTAACAATGGCTATTGGTGTGTTAGAGCTTTCTTATGTATCACGTCAAGTCGAAACCGAATCATTAAAAACCTTTCAAGATTTTGCCATTGCGACTTTATTATATATTTTGGCAATAGTGATGGTTGGAACTTTAGGTAATATTTATCAAGCAAAACGATTACAAATAGGTAAGGTGTAATCAATTATGGAACTTAAAGGTTTAGAGGTTATTTATAACAATTTAAGTTATATGATGTGGGGAAACTTTCCCGGAGGCATTTTTTTAACGTTATTAATGAGTTTTGCTGCAATTATCGTTTCAACGCTGTTAGGTATTTTGGCCGGTGTAGGGTTGACTGTCTTAAAAGGAACAGTGCGCTATTTATTAGTCGGTATACTTGGTTTTTTAAGAGCAATCCCTGTTATTATGCTTATTTTTTGGACTTACTTTTTATTACCTGTATTGCTTAATGTTGATGTGCCAGCTATCGCAACGGTGATATGTGCACTATCTTTAATTGGCGCTGCATATATTGGTCATTCAGTGCATGCCGGTATGATTGCGGTGGCTAAAGAACAATGGCAAGCAGCATTTTCGTTAGGGTTGACTAAGAAGCAAGTTATTTTATTTATCATTCTACCACAAGCTCTTAAAATGATGTTGCCGTCTTTTGTCAATCAGTGGGTATCGCTTATTAAAGATACGTCTTTGGCCTATATTGTTGGGGTGGCGGAATTTACTTTTATAGCTACTCAAGTTAATAATCGTAGTATGGTTTATCCAACAGAGATCTTTTTATTTGCTATTGTTGTTTATTTTATTATTTGCGCATCGTTTGATTTTGCTGTTTCGATTTTGCCAAAATGCCGATCATTTCGTTTTAAATGACATTTTGTTATATTTATTTTTGTTCACATTAATCTAATTATTAAATAAAGCATTTTTATTAAGGTTCTCTCAAAGTTTTTAAGTTAACTTATTAATAATTTAGATGAATCTAAAAGCGAAAAAGCAACCCAAGCCTTTTCGCATGGTTTGAAAGCATAACAGCATTAGGCTTGGTTTAAGTATTGTTAAAGTACATCATTACCTATTTACCTTAAAAAAATAGACTCGATAATGTGAAAGATGATATTGCATAATTTTGTATCATTGCTTCACATCTTCAACTAAACGTGTGATTAATTTATTGTGGTCATTTTCTTTAATAATTGATGTTAAAAAACGTTGCCAAGTTCGTTCAATTTTAGCTTTCGCAAAAAAAGAAATATAATTAGCGATAGGGATAAGGGTTGAATTACCGATATTGTCGATAATAATCAAGCGGCTTTTATCTGCACTTAAATGCTGAAATAAGATATTCTTGCTTTTGATTGTCATTGTAATAATGCGATCTTTTAATAAAGCTGATTTTAAACTTTTTAATGATACAACTAAATCATCATAATATTGTTTAGTTAATTTATTATCAGCAAGGTACTTTTCTAGTGGTATGGCTATTTCACCATTATAATCTCGAATAAGCTCGAAAACATGGCCTTTACCGTAATTGGTTGAAACTGGACCATAATATTTTGCTAATGCATCAAATGCAATATTACGCCTAATAATGTGTTTATAATAAGCTATTTCGCGGTTTGTTTCTTCTTCTGCGCCGTCATTGTAATTAACTTTAATGCATTTATTAGGATCTATTGGATGATGATAGCATTTGCGGTGTAACCCTTTGCCTATATAATCGTCTTTAGAAAGTAGAATTGTATTGTCCATTTATATCAATATGTGTCGTTATTTAATGTTAAGTGAAAGTTTAACAGTAAGCGTTTCTTATCGCCATGATTTTTTCTTTTTAACTCTAGCGCTTTTATATTATTTCTGTATAATGTTGCCACCCACGTTACGACAACGTTCTTCCCAACGTTGTTTTCGATTGTCAACATTAATATGGCCACTCGAAGGGGTGAGTTAATTAATAGTTTCGATCAAAAAGTGTAAATAAATCAAGTGATTTATTAACGTGAGATTAATTAAAAATTGGATAATTACGAATGAGTACTTTTTCAGCTAAACCAGAAACAGTTAAACGCGACTGGTATGTTGTTGATGCAGCAGGTAAAACGTTAGGTCGTTTAGCTACTGAAATCGCAAGCCGTTTGCGTGGTAAACACAAAGCAGAATACACACCACATGTTGATACAGGTGATTATATTATCGTTATCAATGCAGAAAAAGTTGCTGTAACAGGCAAAAAACGTACTGATAAGATCTATTATCGTCATACTGGTTACATCGGTGGACTTAAAGAAGCGACTTTTAAAGAGATGATTGAACGTCATCCTGAACAAGTTATCGAAATTGCTGTAAAAGGCATGTTACCGAAAGGTCCTCTTGGTCGTGCAATGTACCGTAAACTAAAAGTTTATGCTGGTAATGAGCACAATCATGCGGCACAACAACCGCAAGTATTAGATATTTAAGGGGATAAAAGATGGCTGATAATCAATATTACGGTACAGGTCGCCGCAAAAGTTCTGCTGCTCGTGTATTTATCAAACCAGGTAGTGGTAACATCGTTATTAACAAACGCTCATTAGAGCAATACTTTGGTCGTGATACTGCTCGTATGGTTGTTATGCAACCGTTAGAGTTAGTCGAAATGACTGACAAACTTGATCTTTATATCACGGTTAAAGGTGGTGGTATTTCAGGTCAAGCTGGTGCAATTCGTCACGGTATTACTCGTGCATTAATGGAATATGATGAAACTTTACGTTCTGCATTACGTCAAGCAGGTTTCGTTACTCGTGATGCACGTCAAGTTGAACGTAAAAAAGTGGGTCTACGCAAAGCACGTCGTCGTCCACAATTCAGCAAACGTTAATTTCGATATTACAAAAACGTTACAACTTTGTTTCAAAAACCCAGCATTGGCTGGGTTTTTTTATGCTGGTTTTTGTCTATTAAAAAACATTCCTTTTTTTGATTAAGTGACTTGGAATGATGAAAAGCTATCGGCAAACAGATAAATTTTCTTAAATTTGACGAATCTAACTCATTTGGCAATCTTTTATATTAAAACGTATGCTTTTCTGAAACTTTTTTTCAATATTGTATTATTCAAGAAAATAACGTAAGAAAATTCATTTTTTTTAACAAATTTGTTATTCAATTTGTTAGAATGGTCATCAATAAAACTTATTTTAATTTTATATATTTGGAGTGGATATGGTTGTTGCTGTTAATAAACGTTCTGTGATGACATTATTTTGTGATACAACAGATATTTACGGACATCAGATCCGTTTTGTTCTGGCAGAAAAAGGGGTAACTGCGGAAATAGAGTTTGTAACGGCAGATAATTTACCTCAAGAATTATTGGATCTTAACCCATATGGTTCAATTCCAACTTTAATTGATCGAGATCTTACGTTATATGAACCACATATTGCATTGGAATACCTTGATGAACGTTTTCCTCATCCGCCATTAATGCCAGTTTACCCGATTGTTCGAGCGAATTCTAGATTAACGATGTATCGAATTAAAAAAGAGTGGTACAGTGCTTACGAAACAATCATTGCCGATCCTAATAGCGATGCAGCTAAAACAGCACGAAAAAATCTTCTTGATGATCTTGTTTCCATCTCGGTTATGTTTAAAGAAGCAGATTATTTTATGAGTGATGATTTTACATTAAGTGATTGTTACTTTGCGCCATTACTTTGGCGATTACCTCTGCTTGACATTGAATTACCAAAAATAGCTGAAAAGAATTATTTAGGCTATATGGCGCGAATTTTTGAACGTCCTGCTTTTGTTAATTCATTAACTGAAGAAGAAAAAAAGATAAGATCTTAATCAATTAAATTTATCCTTATTTACGAAAATTTTAGACAAGGTGGCCTTAATGGAACTTGAGCAAATGACCCCGCGTCGCCCTTACATATTTAGGGCATTTTATGATTGGATTTTAGATAACGACTTAACGCCTTATATTGTAGTGAATACTTCGGTATATGGTGTATTGGTGCCGCAGGAATTTATCCAAAACAATCAAATCGTGTTAAATATTGCTCCGCAATCGGTAGGTCAATATTTATCTACTAATGAACAAATTGAATTCAATGCTCGTTTTTCTGGCGTACCCCAACACATTGTGGTGCCGATGGCTGCAATTGAGGCTATTTATGCACGCGAAAATGGCGTTGGCATGGGATTTGAAGATGAGCCGCAATATCATGCTCAGCGTGAAGCCTCAACTCAACAATCCGAACAATCCAAACCTAAGCCAACTAATCCATTTCGTGTCGTAAAGTAATTGGTAATCTAGTTCACGAAGTGCTATTTAATGCCTAATTTGTCCGTCATTGATTGCTTTACATAATAACTAAACAATAGATGAATCATAGTAACGAATAAAAAATAGATTAATGAGTAACGAAATTGAATTAAAGTTTGAAATAAATGATAGTGATATTGCTGCGTTGCAACTTTATTTAAATCAATGGGCGCACTCTGATGAGCTAGAGTTTTCTGCAATATCAAATCAAAAACGTACATTCTCGCAATTAACACTTTGTAACACCTATTATGATACAGTGGACTATTATTTGCGTCATCATGGATGTGGTTTACGAGTCAGAACAAGCAATGACAGCACGATAACTCATTTTGAAATCACCTTGAAACGTGATAAAAAAACTATTGCGGGTTTACACGAGCGAGCTGAGTTTAATGCTGATTTGCCTAATTCAGAGCCTGATTTAACCGTATTACCTTATTCGGCATTGCCTGATAATTGTGATATTGAGCGATTACAGCAAGATTTATTACCGTTATTTTCGACTGACTTTAAACGTCAAGTTTGGTTAATTTCGTTTGCAAGTAGCGAAATTGAAATAGCATTAGATCAAGGTGAAATTCACTCAAATGGAAAAATTAAAATAATTCAAGAGGTCGAATTAGAGATCAAACAAGGTAATAAGCAGGATTTACTCAATTTTGCGCTTGAATTAAGTCGATTTAATTTGCATCTTTTTTCACAAAGTAAAGCCGCTAGAGGTTATCGCTTACTCAAAAATGCGCCATTAAAAATCTGCCAGTTTGATCCACAAGTTCATCAAGATTTGGTGCAGCTATTAAAGTTTTGGCAACAAAACGAAGAGTATGCGTTAGAAGTTAATGATCTGGAACTATACCAACAGACACTAAATCAAATCAATTATATTCTAATAGATAAATATCTTCCTCTTGAACCTGAATTTACTCAATGGCAAATGGCATTATCGTCCATTAACTCTGTAAAAGAATTTGCTTTTAGTGAGATCAATACAAAGTTGAAACTAATATTGATTGCAAATCTAACTGTTAATTAATTGAATGAAAAGTAAAATGACAAAACTCTCCTTTTTTAAATTACCGTTCTTGTTTGTACTGTTGTATGGGGTGCTAGATAGCACTTTTTTGGTTGGGCGAGAACTTCTTGTTGACAACATGGTTTTCAGTTATGCAAAGCTTAACCCATATATTTGGGCCGATTCTTTTGTATCATTAATTATTCATATAGTTTTGCCTAATATTTTTAATCAGCTAGCAAATCTAGTTTTAATTTTTATTACTTCAGCCATAATATTGCACAAGAATTCGGTTTATCGGGCTAATAAAAAGAATCTGCTTTGTGTATTCTTAATTGTTTTTTTGATAATAATAGGTATCAATGGTTGTCAAGTTCTATTTGAGCGACAGGTTCTTGGGTTTTTATATTCTGCTATAGCGCCATATTATTTTCCCCATATAGAAAGTCTCTATATAGGCATATTTAGATTATCTTGTTATATTTGGATAACAGTGGCGATTTATTTAGGGATAAAGCTACTTCGGACTGCTTTTGTAACAGAGTCAGATATGACTGTATTATCCTCAGATAATAGTCAAAAAATTCATTTATCTTTATTTATTTTATTGTTTAATTTTTATTATCTAGCTATTGTCTTGTTCTGTTTAAATTTCTTTTTCATTCCTAAAGATCCCCTAGATTCTACAGCCCCCTTTGAACATAATATTGTAATTATTATGTTTTATTCAGCTTTTTTGCTGATTATAAATATAATCGGTTATTTTGCTTTACGAAAAAAATTTATGGCAGTTAATGGTCAATTGCAAGTGAAGTCATTAATTTTTAGTTCTGCTATTGCTTTTATGTTGACATTACTAATAGCAATAATTGTCATCTCTATAAATATATATTGTCTAAAATGGTTTGATAAGATGGCAAACTCATTAACAAACAATGAAATGCTGGTCATAGTTATAGCCGATATTATATTATTATTTCTTATTTTAAGTGTAACGGGTTGTGGTGTTGTCCGCAAAACAGCCAGGGCATTTTTTAGTAAAAAAACTAATTTATCCTGTTTTGTTAAGCTATCGCCTGAATAGGACTTACACCAATTAACTTAACAGTAATTGAACTGGTAAAATTGGCATTAAGCAAGTTCAATTTCTGTTATTATTAATGGCAACATTTTACATTAAGCACAGCAAGTGTGGCGCTATAATAAGTAGTACTGTCTTGTATTATATATTGTTGTTGATTATATAGAGCGATACCTGAAATTTTTACTTCCTCTTGTTATGGCATGTCTTTGTTAGGATTAAGGTAATTATGCTGTCTTAGCAAAAAACTCTCGTTCCAAAATGTGTATTGTTGATATGGCAAAGATAAGACTAATAACTTGAAACAGTTTTTATTTTTTGTATGCATTATCTATTATTTTTCTGCAAGTTTTCATTTTGTATATAAAATACTATATCAATAGTAAAAGTTATTTATAATATGGTTCTATTTTAGTGATTTTACTTTTAGTAAAAATATTTCTAAGAGAGTTTACCCATGTTGGAACTTAACCACTTGCTTTCCACTTTGCTTGAACAGCAAAAGCAAAAAATTACCTTTCAACTTAAGCAATGCACCCCAAATGAGGTGGAAGCTAATCTTGATATTTTAGTACACAGTGATTTTTTGGTGGATGCTTTTTATCAATTTCCACTGTGGCTTTCTGACATCGTAAAAAATCCACCACAAGCCGACGAAAGACGATATTACCAAAATTGGTTGAGTGAAAAATTAACAGCAGTTTCAGATGAAACTGAATTAATGAAGATATTAAGACAATTTCGTCGTTATATTTTAGTCCGGTTGGCGTGGTCTCAATTAACACATAGCAGCAATGATGAGCAAATTTTATTACAATTGAGTGAACTGGCAGAGGTGATCATTATTACAGCTCGTGATTGGCTCTATGAGCTTAGTTGTAAAGAGTGGGGAACACCTTGTAATTGTCAAGGTGAGCCACAGCCATTATTGATTTTAGGGATGGGCAAACTAGGCGGGGGAGAACTTAATTTTTCGTCTGATATTGATTTGATTTTTACTTATCCGGAGCATGGGCAAACACAAGGAGGGCGGAGAGAGTTAGATAATGCAGTATTCTTCACTCGATTAGGTCAACGTTTAATTAAAACACTTGATCAAATTACTGAAGATGGTTTTGTCTACCGTGTAGATATGCGTTTGCGCCCGCTTGGTGATGGAGGGCCTTTAGTATTAAGTTTTGCGGCTATGGAAGATTATTACCAAGAACAAGGACGTGACTGGGAACGCTATGCGATGGTTAAAGCAAAAGTACTAGGTGATGAGCAAGCACCTTATGCTAAAGAGCTTTACCAAATGCTAAAACCTTTTGTGTATCGTCGTTATATTGACTTTAGCGTCTTACAATCATTGCGTAATATGAAAAGCATGATTGAACGTGAAGTCCGTCGCCGTGGTTTAAAAAACAATATTAAACTTGGGGCAGGTGGCATCCGTGAGATAGAGTTTATTGTACAAGTTTTTCAGCTTATTCGCGGTGGTCGAGTGGTGAACCTACAAACTCGTTCATTATTATCTGCTTTACAGGTCATTGAGAATGAACAATTACTGAGCGATCAAGAAGTATCGACGTTACGCGAAAATTACCTTTTTTTGCGCCGTTGCGAAAACTTATTGCAAGCGATTCGTGATGAGCAAACCCAAACACTCCCAGAGGATGATCTTGATCAGTCACGTTTAGCGATAAGTATGGGTTTTAATAATTGGTTTGATTTTGCAACTGAATTATCGACACGAATGCAAATTAATCGTTTAATATTCAATGAACTTATTGGAGAGGTAGAGCCTGAATTTTCCTCTAATGATAAACAGCATAATGATCAATTTGATGATCTTTGGGTACCAGATCTACAATTAAATGATGTGATGGCAATACTACCTAACTATTCAGATAGTGAGGCAAATCAATTTTGGCAGATGCTTGTGCAATTTAGAGATGATATAAGTAAACGAACAATTGGTGTTCGTGGACGAGAAATACTTGATCAATTAATGCCAAGACTATTAGAAGCTTGTTGTGCTGACAAACAAGCATTAATGGTATTACCAAGAATTTTACCATTGATAATTAATATTGTTAGTCGCACGACTTATTTAGAGTTGTTATTGGAGTATCCGACTGCATTAAAACAGTTAATTCGTTTATGTAGTGCATCGCCAATGATTAGCGATCAACTTGCTCATTATCCTATATTATTAGATGAACTTATTGATATCAATTCGCTGTACCAAACCGTTGCACCTAATGAATATAAAAGCCAGCTTTATCAGTATTTATTACGCATTCAGTTGGATGATGAAGAACAACAACTTGAAGCTTTACGCCAATTTAAGCAGATGCAATTACTGCATATTGCAGCAGCAGATGTTGAACAAGTCTTATCAACCATGAAAGTCAGCGATCATTTAACCTATGTGGCTGAGGCATTACTTGATTTTGTTTTACAAATGGCATGGAACCAAATGCTTGCTCGTTATGGCAAACCAGAGCATTTGGGCGATAATGATAAAGGCTTAGTTGTGGTTGCCTACGGTAAATTAGGTGGCTGGGAGCTAGGTTATGGGTCTGATTTAGATCTGGTTTTTTTACACGATTGTCCAGTCAATAGCATGACTAATGGAAATAAACAGATCGATAGCCGTCAATTTTATTTGCGTTTAGTTCAGCGAATTATTCATTTATTTAATGTGCGTACTAGCTTTGGTATTTTATATGAAATCGATGTAAGGCTTCGCCCTCAGGGCGATGCTGGGCTACTTGCATGTAGTTTAGATTCGTTTGCAGATTACCAAATGAATGAAGCGTGGACATGGGAACATCAAGCATTAGTGCGAGCTAGAGCAGTCTATGGTGAAGATAAATTAATAAAACGCTTTAACCAAATTCGTCATAATGTACTTTGTAAAAAGCGTGATGAAAACACACTAAAAACTGAAGTTCGGCAAATGCGTGAAAAAATGAGAAGTCATCTTGGCACGACACAAGCTAAATTATTTAATTTAAAGATTGACGAAGGGGGAATTGGGGATATTGAGTTTTTATCGCAATATCTTGTGCTTAATTATGCTCATCAATATCCTAAAATGACGGCTTGGAGCGATAATGTGCGAATTTTAGAACTTGCGACAAATTATCAAATCATGAACAGTTATGAAGCACAGCTGCTAACACAAGCTTATATCGACATGCGCAATAAAATTCATCAACTAGCCTTACAATTACAACCTAGCACGGTTGATAACTCACTTTTTATACAAGAAAAACAAATAGTCAACCAATGCTGGCAAAAATGGTTAACTTAACGGGTTAAATATTGATATTTTATTTCAAGTATGGCTGATCTTAAACTTTTTTAAAATATCAGCTTGTTAAGTTTGTTGTGTAATATAAATAAAAGTTAATGCCACACTAGTGGCATTAATTGAAAAATAACTATTATCGATGGTGATATTAACGAGTTATTTTGCTTCTTTCCATAAAATCATATCTTGATCTTTAAGCTCTGAAGCATCAAAGCCTCCGATTGGTGTGATATCTTCACGGTCAAAAGCGATATCGCCACCATTAACAGCAAGATCACCTTTTTTAATTCCTTTAAAATCAAACAAATTGGTATCACACAGATGGGATAGGGTGATATTTTGTGTTGCTCGGAACATGGTTTCAATGCGTCCGGGGAACTTTTTATCCCATTCATTGAGCATTTCTTTAATTACTTGCCTTTGTAAGTTCGGTTGTGAACCACAAAGGTTACAAGGAATAATCGGAAATTGTTTAATTTCAGCGTATTTGGCAATGTCCTTTTCTTTGCAATAAGCTAGTGGTCGAATAATGATATGTTCACCTGAATCATTCATTAGCTTCGGTGGCATTGCTTTGAGTTTACCGCCATAGAACATATTTAAAAACAGTGTTTCTAAAATATCATCACGATGATGACCAAGGGCAATTTTTGTTGCGCCAAGTTCGGTGGCTGTGCGGTATAAAATTCCTCGGCGCAGCCGTGAACAAAGCGAGCAAGTTGTTTTACCTTCTGGGATCTTTTCTTTGACAATACCATAGGTATTTTCTTGCACGATTTTGTATTCAATACCTAGGGATTGTAAATATTGAGGCAAAACGTGTTCGGGGAAACCAGGCTGCTTTTGATCTAAATTAACGGCAATTAGCTCAAAGTTTATTGGTGCGCTGATTTTCAAGTTAATTAGAATATCAAGCAAAGTATAACTATCTTTACCACCTGATAAGCAAACCATAATACGATCACCTTCTTCGATCATATTAAAGTCAGCGATTGCCTCGCCAGTCAAGCGACGCAATCGTTTGTGTAGTTTATTTTGATTATATATATTCATTAGAGTTTTATTGGTTATTCGGCACGGCTCATATAACGGCGTTCAGCAATATGAATTTTAACTTTTTCGTGGTTATCAATATATTCAGGAACTTGGATAACAAGTCCGGTTGATAACGTAGCTGGTTTAGTTCGCGCACTGGCTGACGCCCCTTTAATACTTGGCGAAGTTTCAACAATTTCGAGATCAACCGTTTGCGGTAATTCTAAAGCAAGGACTTCACCATCCGCCATTAGCACTTGAATACCATTCATACCACCTTCAGGAATAAATAATAGCTCATCTTCTATTTGCTCTTTTTTGAAGATATAAGGCGTAAAATCTTCGTTATCCATAAACACATATTCATCGCCATCAATATACGAAAAACTAACAGGACGGCGCGATAGTTCAATTGTTTCGAGGATATCATCACCTTTAAAACGCTCTTCAACTTTACCGCCATTTTTGACATCGGTAAAACGCATTTTATAAAGTGTACTTGCACCACGAGCACTTGGGCTTTGGACATCAATATCTTTAACCAGTAATAATTTGCCATTAAAGGCGACTGCATCGCCACGTTTTATTTCATTTGCTTTAGCCATAATATTTATTCTTCACAATTAATAAAAAGAGTTAAAAATTAGCTCGCTATTTTACCGCTAACTTGCTATTGTCACCATCAAAATTTATTCAAGCACCTTAAATTAAAGAAAAACTATGGCAGATTTATTCAAATGCAGGCAAAACTGTGGTGCTTGTTGTATTGCGCCATCGATTTCATCAACTATTCCTGGTATGCCTAAAGGGAAGCCTGCTGGCGTTGCTTGCATTCATTTAGATAATAATTATCGATGTAAATTATTTTTACACCCATCAAGGCCTACAGTTTGTGGTCGATTAAAACCTAGCATCGAAATGTGCGGTAATAATAGAATGCAAGCGATGAATTATTTAACACAGTTAGAACAGCTAACTAAAGGTTAAGTATTGCCTAAATTTAACAAAACAGTCCGATTATTAGAATTATTTATCTCGCACAGTAGTTTTTTTGATAAACTTCCCGCACTTCATTATTTAGTGATAAATATCAATAAATTTTTGAGATAGATTTTAGCCACATATATCTTTATACATCAAATAAGTGGCTAATTTTACAGATAAATTTGATCTTTTTAGACAGAAGAAAATGATTATGAAAAACAAATTAAAACGAGATTTAAAAGCCCGCCATTTAGCCATGATAGCTATTGGAGGCTCGATCGGAACTGGGCTATTTGTCGCATCAGGGGCAACCGTTGCTCAGGCAGGTCCTGGAGGTGCATTGCTTTCGTATGCCATTATAGGTGTGATGGTATATTTTTTAATGACCAGCCTTGGTGAGCTAGCAGCTTATTTGCCTGTTTCAGGTACTTTTGCAACTTATGGTTCACGTTATGTCGATGAAGCCTTTGGTTTTGCCATTGGTTGGAACTATTGGTACAACTGGGCAATTACGGTTGCTGTAGATTTAGTTGCAGCTCAATTAGTTATCTCTTATTGGTTTGATGCAGGACCTTATAGCTGGTTATGGAGCTTATTATTTTTAAGTATCATCTTTTGCTTAAACTATATTTCAGTTAAAGGTTTTGGTGAAGCAGAATTTTGGTTTTCATTAATTAAAGTTGTTACTGTGATTATTTTTATTGTAGTTGGTTTATTAATGATTATTGGCATCTTTCGAGGCGTCGAAGTGGCTGGTTGGCAAAATTGGACTATCAAAGAAGCGCCTTTTGCGGGTGGGTTTTCATCAATGATTGGTGTAGCAATGGTGGTTGGATTTTCATTCCAAGGTACTGAATTAATAGGTATTGCAGCGGGTGAATCAAAAGATCCAGAAAAAAACATCCCTAAAGCTATGCGACAAGTATTTTGGCGAATCTTGTTATTTTATATCTTTGCGATTTTAGTTATCAGCTTGATTATTCCTTATACTGATCCTAATTTACTACGTAACGATGAAACTGATGTCAGTGTTAGTCCATTCACCCTTGTATTTGAACATGCAGGATTATTATCTGCTGCGGCATTAATGAATGCAGTTATTTTAACATCCGTATTATCTGCGGGTAACTCAGGGCTGTATGCTTCAACCCGCATGCTATATGCACTTGCTAAAGAAGGTAAAGCGCCTAAAATATTTGCAAACTTATCATCATCAGGGGTGCCTCGTGCTGCGTTGTTTGCAACAACATTTGTGGCCATGCTTTGTTTCTTAACCTCGATGTACAAAGATCAGGCTGTTTATTTATGGTTGCTTAATATGTCAGGTATGACAGGCTTTATTGCTTGGCTAGGAATAGCGATTAGCCATTATCGTTTTAGAAAGGGTTACACTATTCAAGGTAAGGATGTTAATCAATTACCGTATCAATCAAGTTGTTTCCCATTTGGCCCTATTTTCGCTTTTGTATTATGCTTAATTATTACCCTTGGTCAAAATTACGAAGCTTTCTTGCAAGATACCATTGATTGGAATGGTGTTATTGCGACCTATATTGGTATACCATTATTTTTAATGATTTACTTTGGCTACAAGCTAGTGAAAAAGACAAAATGGGTTAAATACGAACAGATGGACTTTTCTAAAGAAGATTAATTCGCAAGTTTAGTCCCAATTTTTTACTTTTCCGTCGACTAAAGTCGACGGTTTTTTATTAAAAAAGAGAGAAATAAACTGTTATATAGTTTTAAATAGTTTATCTTGATAACGATATTAGCGACTACGGAAGATGATACGTGCTTTAGACAGATCATAAGGTGTCATTTCAACAGTAACTTTATCGCCGGTTAAAATACGAATATAGTTTTTTCGCATCTTACCAGAAATATGTGCAGTAACGACATGACCATTTTCAAGTTCAACACGAAACATCGTGTTTGGAAGTGTATCAAGTATAGTACCTTGCATTTCAATGTTATCTTCTTTTGCCATTGGGGCCTCTTAATAATAAATACAAATTAAATATATTTAACTGACTAACTGTTTTGCTACGTTTAAGTGTTTAACGGCAAAACAATAACGTGCTATTACCATCTGATTGATGTTGTATTAGATGACTAAGCAAAGTTAAGTATAAACACAAAAAAACTGAATTTAAAATATATAAACACAGCGGCGAAATAATGCCGAAAAAACTGTCAGAAGTAAAGCCCTTTCTACTATTTCTTTGCACAATAAAGTTCTTGCTGCTGAATATAATGCCACACTTTGGCTGGCAACAAATTTTCACAACTGGCTTGATTGTTAATATTTAGTCTGATTTCAGTCGCTGAAATGTCTTCAAGTGGTGTATGCGCAAAAAAAATATAACCATGCGGTGAGTCATGCAAATCTTGTGCATTTAGGGTGTTATGCATCTCAATCCATTTCTGTAGTTCAATATTATTGGTATTTTTTGCATAACCCGGCCTACGACAAATGAGTAAATGACAATAATCAAGTAACGTTTGCCATTTATTCCAAGTTGGCAAACTCAATAATGAATCTTGCCCCATAATAAAAGCTAATCCTTCACTATCCCCATTTTCTTGTCGCCAAGCTTGAAGCGTTTCAATGGTATAAGAAGGACGGGTTGAGACTTTAGGTAAAAGCTCTCTTACATCTAACGCAAATAAGGGCAAATCTTCAATGGCTAATTTTAACATTGCCAAACGTTGCTCGGTACTCGCTTCGGGTTGTGGTTTATGTGGTGGAATATGATTGGGCAATAAGCTAATTTGTTTTAACCCAACTTCGCTAGCTAACGAAATAGCAGGGCGAAGGTGTCCATAATGTATCGGATCAAAAGTTCCACCTAACAACGCAGTTAACATTTATTTAATCCCATAAACTGCATTGATAAGCTAAACATAGCATCCCATATTTGTGCTTGATTATCATGTTTTAAACTAATTTCGACTTCAGTCAGTTTGGCTAATAAATTAAACAGGCTTTTAAGTTGGCAACGGTTTAGATAATTAGTATAAATCGTTCTTTTATTTTGCCAAATCTTATATTCATCAAAAACTTGTTTCAATGATTTTTGTTGCAATCCTTTTTTTAAATTGATCATCAATATCAACTCGCGTTGAATAATCCGCAACAAAATTAACGGTTCAAATTCATTTATTTTTAACTGCTGTAAAATGTGAATAGCCCGCTTATTTTTATTGGCAATCATTGCATCAGTCCAATGATAGGGTGTAAATATCGCTGAATCATTAATATTACTTTCGACTTCATCATACGAAATGCTCTGATCGGGATACAGCAATTTTAGCTGGGCAATAATTTGCGTTAGCGCCAGTAAATTACCTTCGTAATAATAGCAAAGCAATTCAATTGCTTTTGGGTCAATGATTATATGTTGTTGCTGCAAATGATTTTTAATCCATTGCGGTAACTGCAACGTATCTGGCGTGGTACAATTAACAACCGTTAGCTTATCTGATAATGCCTTATACCAAATAGTATTTTCTTGCGATTTAGTGATTTTATTAAGCGTGATTATTAGCGCAATATCAGGGGTTAAAACTTCACTTAGTGTATTGAGTTTTGTGGTAATACTTGCATTTAACGAACCGTCACCAAAATCAAGTAAAATTAAAGTATTGGTAGAAAATAGATTCATCGCCTGACAGCTATCAAAAATTGCGGTCCAGTCGGTTTGATTATCAATAACAAACGTAAGCTGTTCATCAAAACCTGCGTGAGTAAAAGCTTTCCGTAACTCAGTTTTCGCATAATGTTGTAAATAAGGATCACTACCTAAAATTAAATAATAGGGTGATCCTAATTTATGATTAATTTGATCGACACTAATTTTAATCATGACAACGTTAATTTACCGCATCAATCGATTTTAATTTACGGATGATTTGTTTAGCAGCTTGTTTAAACATCTCGTTTTCAATTAAATCTTGCTCAACAGTTTTGGCCAACGCTTCAGATGGATTATCAAAAAATGTCCTAAATACACGTATACTAATTGGATATATTTGTTGACCAGCAATAACAACTTGTGCTTCAACGGTTAATACCAATTGATACTCAGCTGCTTTACCATCTTGATAAATCGAAATAGTATTGCGGCTTAGATTTTCGCTTAACATTCTTAACGATGGTACCTGACTTGTAGCATTATTAGTAGTTAAAGTCACTTTGTTATCGTGTAATAACTCTTTAATATCGCGAGACAGTCGGCCATAAGGGTCATAGCTTACATAAGACATCGTTTTAAACCGCTCAGGCACTTCTGTTTCATGCTGCAAATGAAATCCACATCCTGTTAAGGATATCGCTAATAACATAAATAATGCTAAATACTTTTTCATATCTATAACCGCCTAAATTTAGTTATTAAACAATATTAACCCACAACAAGATTTAATAATTTACCTGGAACGTAAATTACTTTACGGATAGTAACATCGCTCAAGTATTTTTGGATGTTAGGCTCTTGTTTCGCTTGCGACACAACAAAATCTTGATCGGCATTAGCTGGCACCGTAAATTTACCACGGACTTTACCGTTGATTTGCACAACTATAAGTTTTTCATCCTCGATCATTGCTGATTGGTCAGCAACAGGCCAAGTTGTATTATCAATCGATTCGTTATGGCCTAAAGCTTGCCACATAGCAAAACAAGCGTGTGGCATCATAGGGTAAAGCAAACGAACAATCGCATTTAATGCCTCACTCATTAGCGCACGATCTTGTTCGGTTTCTTGTGGTGCTTTTTGTAAGCGGTTCATAAACTCCATGACAGCGGCAATCGCGGTATTAAACGTTTGGCGGCGTCCAATATCATCACTCACTTTCGCAATGGTTTTATGTAGCTCACGGCGTAATGATTTTTGTTCACTATCTAAGGCTGTAATATCAAGTTTAGCGATTTGACCTTTTTGGGTATGTTCATACACTAAACGCCACACACGTTTAATAAATCGGTTAGCGCCTTCAACACCAGACTCTTGCCATTCCAATGTCATATCCGCTGGCGAAGCAAACATCATAAACAATCGAACTGTATCGGCTCCATATTTTTCAACCATTTCTTGAGGGTCGATACCATTGTTTTTGGATTTTGACATCTTCGTCATACCCGCATGGACTAGCTCATTGCCATGTTTGTCAACGGCTTTAGCAATGCGACCTTTTTCATCACGTTCAATAGTGACTTCGGTTGGTGAAACCCAAATGCGTTCATTGGTTGGACTGGTATAATAAAACGCATCGGCTAATACCATGCCTTGGCATAGTAAGCGTTTTGCTGGCTCATCGGACGAAACTAAACCAAAATCACGCATTAATTTATGGAAAAATCTAAAATAAAGCAAATGCATAATCGCATGTTCAATACCACCGACATATTGATCGACAGGCAACCAATAATTAGCTGCTTTTTCGTCTAACATACCTTTGTCAAATTGTGGACAAGTATAACGGGCATAATACCAAGATGACTCCATAAAGGTATCAAACGTATCGGTTTCACGTAGAGCAGGCTGACCGTTCACCATTGTTTTTGCCCAGTTAGGATCGGCCTTAATTGGACTAGTGATACCGTTCATTTCGACGTCTTCTGGCAAAATAACCGGTAACTGATCTTCTGGTGTTGGAATAGTTGTACCGTCTTCAAGCGTCACCATTGGGATAGGCGCACCCCAATAACGTTGGCGTGAGACGCCCCAATCACGCAAACGGTAATTAACTTTTCGTTGACCAATGCCTAACGCAATTAATTTATCGGCAACAGCATTAAATGCTTGCTCAAAATCCAGACCATCAAACTCGCCAGAATTAAATAATTTGCCATGTTCAGTATATGCTTTTTCAGACAAGTCGGGTGCATTGCCGTCTTGAGTTAAAATAACAGGATTAATTGGTAAATTGTATTTTGAGGCAAACTCATAATCTCGTTCATCGTGACCCGGTACCGCCATGACTGCACCAGTACCATATTCAATTAACACGAAGTTAGCAATCCAAACAGGGACTTTTTTTCCTGTTAATGGATGGATAGCATAAAAGCCCGTTGCAATACCTTTCTTTTCCATGGTTGCCATATCGGCTTCGGCTGTTTTGGTATTTTTACATTCAGCAACAAATTCAGCAATTTTAGGATCGTTTTTTGCTGCTAATTGTGCAAGAGGATGCTCTGCGGCAACTGAGACAAAGCTCACCCCCATTAAAGTATCGGGGCGTGTTGTATAAACACGTAATTTATCTGCATAATTTTCAACAGCAAAATCAAACTCAACCCCTTCAGAGCGACCAATCCAGTTACGTTGCATAGTTTTAACTTGCTCTGGCCAGTCCTCTAAGATATCTAAATCATTAAGTAGCTCTTCAGCATATTCGGTGATTTTAATAAACCACTGCGGGATCTCTTTGCGCTCAACAGGAGTACTACAACGCCAACAGCAACCTTCAACCACTTGCTCATTAGCAAGTACGGTTTGGTCATTTGGACACCAGTTAACCGCAGATGTTTTTTTATAAACTAGGCCTTTTTCGTATAACTTGGTAAAAAACCATTGTTCCCATTTGTAATATTCTGGACGGCAAGTTGTCACTTCGCGATCCCAATCATAACCGAAGCCTAAAAGCTGTAATTGCTTTTTCATATAGGCAATATTTTCGTAGGTCCATTTTGCCGGTGCAGTATTATTTTTAACAGCAGCTCCTTCAGCAGGTAAACCAAACGCATCCCAACCAATTGGTTGTAGTACATTTTTACCATTTAAGCGTTGGTAACGTGAAATGGTATCACCAATGGTGTAATTGCGAACATGACCAAGATGCAAACGCCCAGACGGGTAAGGTAGCATCGATAAACAGTAATATTTTTCTTTTGATGGATCTTCGGTAACGTGAAAAGTTTTATTGTCTTGCCAGTGTTTTTGCACAGTGGCTTCAATTTCATCTGGGCGATATTGTTCTTGCATGACCAGTTAATGTCCTATCTATTATTGCTAATAAAAATATGTTGCTAATTGTATTGGTTATTGACACGTTTTACAAACGATATATGAATCAAGATATTGATTTCTTGCGGTAGCAAATTTAAAGAATAATAAATTGTAAACTATTGAGTATATTTTATTGCTAATGTTAAATAACATGCTTAAACTGTAACAGTTTAGGCATAAAGGGTGAGAATAAAAAGAATTAATTGCTATTTAAGCCTAATTAAATAGCAATTGAAGTCATACAAAATTAGCCAAAAACGGGATCTTAAATTTAGAATATCTAACCACCATTAAAAATGCTGGTAAAGCGTGATAATAACGAACGTTGTTCTTCTTTAGGCATATTTTCAAGATTTGCTAGAATCAACTGTTCGACTTTTTGGGCTTCATCAACTAGGCCTAACTCGTTATAGGCATTGCGCATTAAAAGCAATGCTTCTTTAGTTGAATCGGTATCTGGAAACGTAACTAGCATTTCTGTCACACGATTAATCACTGCGACATAAGCGCCGCGTTTTGTATAGAACTGCGCAATTTTTAATTGATAGCGAGCCAATCTGTTTTTCAAAAACACAAGGCGTTTTTGCGCATCGGCGGCATATTGACTGTTTGGAAAGCTTGTCGTTAAATAAGTAAAATCCTTAAACGCTGCTGCGGCATAATCAGCATCGCGATCTGAACGATCAACGTTGAACCACCCTTGAATCATATTATCATCTTGCGCCATATTCGAAATACCGCGCATATAAATAACCCAATCAATGTTTGGATGCGTTGGATTTAGTTTTAAAAATCGGTCAATTGACGCAACAGCTAGTGTTAAATCACCTGATTTATAGTAAGCATAAATCAAGTCAAGTTGTACCTGTTGAGAATAGGGACCAAATGGATAATTCTTGTCCAAAGCCTCTAAGACAGTGATACTGGATTTAATATTACCATTCTCGAGATATGATTTCGCTTTGTTATGTAGTTCAATTTCGGGCATATTTTCAACATCGGACTTGGAAGAAGTACAGCCAATTAACATACCACTTAAAGCGATAGCTAACAAAGAGTGTAAACGCAATTTCATTCAGTTTTCAATCCAAATATAATTAAACATTAAAGGCGATGATTGGTATATAATACTCTAAAACAAAACAGCTTAAAATAGATAAATTACACATGCACGAGTTAAAATTATCAACTGAAATAGAACAAACCCAACTAGGGATGCGTTTAGATCAAGCATTATCAGCGCTTTTTCCTGATTATTCACGTTCAAGAATAAAAGATTGGATTGTGAATAATAAAGTTACTGTCAACGATGTTATCGTTAATAAACCCAAAGAAAAAGTGCTTGGTGGTGAGAAAATAATAATCAATGCTGAAATCGAAGAAGAAACCTATCATCAACCCGAAGATATAAAACTCAATATTGTTTATGAAGATGACGATATTTTAGTGATCAACAAACCCCGCGATTTAGTTGTACACCCTGGTGCTGGTAATCCTGATGGTACAGTATTAAATGCCTTATTACATTATTATCCCGATATAGCCCGAGTACCACGGGCAGGTATTGTGCATCGTCTAGATAAAGATACAACGGGCTTAATGGTTGTTGCTAAAACCATTATGGCCCAAACACACTTAGTTGAATCACTCCAACTGCGTGAAATTACGCGTGAATATGAAGCGGTTGTTATGGGTATTATTACTGCAGGTGGCACGGTTGATCAGCCTATTACGCGCCATCCAACCAAACGCACCCATATGGCAGTATTTCCAACGGGGAAACCTGCGGTCACCCATTATCGAGTAATGGAAAAGTACCGTCTACATACACGCTTGCGCTTGCGCTTAGAAACAGGTCGAACTCACCAAATTCGTGTGCATATGGCACATATTGCCCACCCATTAATTGGTGATCCACTTTATGGTGGGCGTCCAAGACCGCCCAAAGGCGCAAGTGAATCGTTTATTCAAACCTTACGCGATTTTGACCGCCAAGCATTACATGCTACCATGTTACGCTTATATCACCCTATAACAGGCGAACAAATGGAATGGCATGCGCCTATTCCTGATGATATGCAAAAACTGATTCAAGCATTGCAAGAAGATACTGAACAGCATAAAGATGAATTAGATTGGTGATAAATATGATTAAATCGATTTACCCATATTGGACAGCACCCAAAAGCATACATGCGTTTACCTCAACACGAACAGGTGGCGTTAGTTTAGCGCCATTTGCGAGTTTAAATATGGGTGATCGAACTGGTGATAATCTAGAGCATATTGCTGAAAATCGTCGTCGAATCACTCAAGTCGAACAAATACCAAGCGAACCGTATTGGTTAGTGCAAACCCATAGCACTATAGCACTAGATATATCACAAATTGCCTTACAAGCACCCAGCAGCAATATCAATTCCTATCAAACTTTTGAAGCTGATGCTTCATATACTAATCAACCAAAGCAAGTCTGCGTGGTATTAACCGCAGATTGCATGCCAATACTCTTTTGCACAAAAACAGGCGATGAAGTTGCTGCCGCTCATGCCGGTTGGCGAGGATTATGTAACGGCATATTAGAAGAAACCATCAAAAAATTTTCAAGCTCACCATCAAATATCATCGCTTGGATGGGGCCGGCAATTAGTGCCAAAAAATTCGAAGTTGGTCTTGAAGTTAAACAGCAATTTGAAAAAGTCGATCGAAAAGCACAAGAAGCATTTAAATTAATCAATCCAACTGAACAAAAATATCTAGCCAACCTCTATTTAATTGCTAAACAACGTTTACAAGCGCTGGGAATAACACAGATTTTTGGTGGTGATTATTGTACTTATACTGAACAAGATAAGTTCTTTTCTTATCGGCGCGAAAAGAGAACCGGCAGAATGGCATCAATGATCTGGTTTGAATAAAAGGTGGTTTTTCAGCTAAAAAATGTCAACTTTTATCTATGGTTATAAAGTAAGCATAGTATAAAATCGGCGGTAAAATGCTAATATATAAAGCGTACAATGTCTAAACCGCCTGTAAACCCCGAAAACTTTTTATTACTTAATTGTTACTTTATTTTGCTAACAAAAGAAGGTAATTCCCAAGCTCCACCATCAAAACCCAAGCACTCACCTGTGCTGATATCAGAAGAAAGGATAAATTTATGCCCATTCCAAGTCCAACTAGATTTTTCTAAACAATCTCCCTCACCTCTAAGCTTAGCAATACTAAATATTGTTCCATTTTTGTATGAATTACCTTGGCTATTTATAAATTTTATATTTTTATTGCTTGGTTTAGCTGTGTTAGGGATTATCCAATAAGCGTTGCCTGAGTTATATGCACCAAACCAACATAAAGTTTCAAGTAAGTTGTGGTGATTATCTAATTTGATTAATCGAAATCTTTTATCATATCCTTGCATTTCATCATAATAAGGATTTTCCAATTCATAAGCATGACACTTAGCCTCATGTATATAACGTTTTTTGAATTGAGGAAATATTTTGGTTACTTCAGCGATATTAAGTTCTTCACTTTGTTCTGGCTCAATTACTTTACCTTTTATTATAGTAGGTACAGGTATTGGTGCATACACGTTTGATTCATTTTTATTGCCATGTGCGACAATTGCACCAACTGTACCAATACGACCTTGTTTTTTATCCATTTTTAACATAACGTCATCAAATCCACTATTAGTAAAGGATGATTTGCTTCTATTGTTACGGAATATAACCTCATTATTTTTTGTAAACGCCTGAATAACTTTTGTGGCTTGATGTTGTGATAACTGATAAATATTGTTCCGTATTTCTTTTAATTCACCGAAATATTCTTGATTAATGAACAGAGCCAATGAATTGTCTAATTGTTGTGTGTCTTTAATTTCGATATTTTCTTCACTATTTTTTGTTCTAACATAAATTTCAACTGGTTGATTAGCGCCCGCTTTTCGCTCAAATAATATTGATGATTTTATCAATCCTGTATCAGACATATCGCTATATTCTATAACACGACAAGTTAACGTATTATCACAAACCATATCCCAAGCTATGGCTGGAGTTGAAAACACAGTTAAGAATAAATAATAGTAAAAACGCATGGTGTTTAATTTTATAAAATGGGGTATGAGGGATAGTATAATCATAATTTTAATCAAATAATAGATTAATTATTTGATTAAAATTAATAAAAACTGTTGTTATTTAAGTATTAATATTTGATACTAATCTATTATTCTATATTGGCAAATTTATGGGTTTGCAGACTTAATAGCCATTTATTATCTATACGGTATTGATTGATTTTTCCTAGAAGATCAATTGTCTCAAGCATATTCATTTCGCCATTTTTTTCACAAGGTGAAAGATAATAACGTTTAGCATTAATCTGTTTTTCAATATATTGGCAAAAATCAAGAAAATCATCATGTTTTTCTGTAACAATTCGGACTTCATTTGCTGTTGTTTGCTTAATTTTTTGATAATGTGATTGATAGCAAAATTTGGGACTAAGTGCTATATAATCAATAAGCGGATCAACTTTGCCAAGTCCATTACTTTCAATGGCAATAAAATAACCTGCATTTTTTAATGATAACAGCAGTTCGGGTAGCGCTTTGACCATAGTGGGTTCGCCGCCAGTAATGATAATGTTTTTGCTGTTATATTCACTCACTTTAGCAAGCAGTGTATCTAACGTAAACCGGGTAAATTGGCGGAAATTAGTATCACACCAAGCACAATTTAAATTGCACCCAGCAAAACGGATAAAAACAGCAGGCATGCCTGTATTATAACCTTCGCCCTGTAAAGATTCGAAGATTTCAACGATGCGAAATTCGATCATTTTGGGCTCCGATGATATTCACAATACGAAGTTGGTGTTTCCCATAATTTGATCATCGAAACAGGCAAATATTGAGACAGGCGATCAAATATAAATTTGCTCATTCCTTCGGCAGTAGTTCGGCATGGAAAGGCAAAGATTTTGCGCTCCATTTCTTGCAGTAATGTGGCGATACGGCGCTCATTTGGGTTATTTGGGTTGTAAAGATAAGCGTGATCCAGTGGATCAATAATATGCTGTTTAACAATCATTTTTAGATCAGCATAATCCATGACCATGTCTTGACTTGAACCATTATCGATAAGGTCACCGCTAATTTCGACTAATAAGCGATAAGTATGACCGTGCAGATTGTGACACTTTTTATTGTGCCCATCTAGCATATGACAGGCGTCAAATTGAAACTCTTTAGCTATTTTGAACATTTTATATTCCTAGTTTTTTTACGTGGGATGGGTTACGAACCACGGTTAGCTAACCTAACAAAATAAAGGCGCTAATATAATAGATAAAAGCTGAGTTGTCATCTTGCAAGTTTTATTTAAAACAACATTGAGTGGTAATTGATTGAATTGCGGTAACCTTTATTTTTGAAGCTAGTGAAGCTTTAAATACTTGCTCATCTTGCTGTATAAATTTTATAAAAAATATTCTGGATTTGCTCTTGAAATTTAGATTGCAACACACATTTAGATCACATGCAAATGGGTTGAATGTGTTAAACATTGAATCCAAATCTATTGCTCAGGAGATAAATACTATGAGGTTAGATAAATTAACAAACAAGTTTCAACAAGCTTTAGCTAGTGCGCAGTCTATTGCATTGGGTAAAGACAATCAATATATAGAGCCTGTGCATGTCCTATCAGCCATGCTTAATCAAGAAGGTAGCAGTATAACACCATTATTGACTACTGCTGGTGCAAATATTGCTATTTTGCAACAAGAATTAACGCAAGCTATTGATCGATTACCCCAAGTTCAAGGTGTTGGTGGGGATGTTATGCCATCGCAAGAGTTTATTCGCGTATTAAATCTATGCGACAAATTATCCCAAAAAAATGGCGATAGTTATATATCATCAGAACTCTTTATATTAGCTGCTTTAGAAGACAAAGGTAGCTTAAGTGATATTCTTAAAAGATCGGGTGTCAATAAAGACAAATTTAGCCAAGCAGTCAATCAAGTAAGAGGTAGCGATAACGTGAACGATCCTAATGCAGAAGATCAACGTGGTGCTCTTAAAAAATATACCATTGATTTAACTCAACGGGCAGAACAAGGTAAACTTGATCCTGTTATTGGTCGTGATGAAGAAATTCGCCGAACAATTCAGGTATTACAACGCCGTACTAAAAATAATCCGGTATTAATTGGTGAACCAGGTGTTGGTAAAACCGCCATTGTGGAAGGTTTAGCTCAACGTATTGTTAACCGCGAAGTGCCTGAAGGATTGCGGAATAAACGCGTTTTATCGCTAGATATGGGCGCATTAATTGCGGGTGCTAAATATCGTGGTGAATTTGAAGAACGGTTAAAAGCCGTGCTTAAAGACTTAGCAAAAGAAGAAGGTCGCATAATATTGTTCATCGACGAAATCCATACCATGGTTGGTGCAGGTAAAAGTGATGGTGCAATGGATGCTGGTAATATGCTAAAACCTGCATTAGCTCGTGGAGAATTGCACTGCGTGGGCGCAACAACACTTGATGAATATCGTCAATATATCGAAAAAGATCTGGCGTTAGAACGTCGTTTCCAAAAAGTCTATGTTGCCGAGCCAACAGTTGAAGATACTATTGCCATTTTGCGTGGATTAAAAGAACGTTATGAATTGCATCATCATGTACAAATTACCGATCCAGCAATTGTGGCGGCGGCAACGCTATCGCATCGTTATATTTCTGATCGTATGTTGCCTGATAAAGCAATTGACTTAATTGACGAAGCCGCATCGAGTATTCGTATGCAAATGGATTCAAAACCTGAATCTTTAGATCGACTTGAAAGGCGCATAATTCAACTTAAACTTGAGCAACAAGCGCTTAAAAAAGAGTCTGACGATGCCAGTAAAAAACGACTTGAGATGTTAAATGATGAACTTTCTGAAAAAGAAAAGGAATATGCATCACTTGAAGAAGAATGGAAATCAGAAAAAGCAGCTGTTTCGGGCACGCAAAGCATCAAAGCTGAACTGGAAAAAGCGCGGACTGAAATAGAGCAAGCACGTCGAGCTGGCGACTTGAGCAAAATGTCTGAATTACAATACGGTAAAATACCAGAGCTCGAAAAGAAACTTGTTTCAGCAACTCAGTTAGAAGGCAAAACCATGAAGTTATTGCGTAACAAAGTGACCGATAACGAAATTGCCGAAGTGCTATCTAAAGCGACAGGTATTCCTGTTTCTAGAATGCTTGAGAGCGAAAAAGACAAATTATTACATATGGAAGATGCTTTACATAAACGTGTCATTGGCCAAAATGAAGCGGTATTAGCGGTTGCTAATGCGATTCGCCGTAGCCGAGCTGGGCTTTCAGATCCAAACAGACCAATTGGATCGTTCCTATTCTTAGGACCAACAGGGGTGGGTAAAACCGAGCTTTGCAAATCACTGGCTAACTTTATGTTTGATAGCGAAGATGCCATGGTGCGTATAGATATGTCAGAGTTTATGGAAAAACACTCTGTTGCTCGCTTAATTGGTGCACCTCCGGGTTATGTTGGTTATGAAGAAGGCGGATACTTAACAGAAGCAGTTAGACGTCGACCTTATTCAGTCATTTTACTTGACGAAGTCGAAAAAGCGCATCCAGATGTCTTTAATATCTTACTGCAAGTTCTGGATGATGGACGCTTAACCGATGGCCAAGGTCGCACGGTTGATTTTCGTAATACCGTCATAATTATGACATCAAACTTAGGATCTGACCTAATTCAAGGTCAAGTTGAGCTAAGTTATGACGAAATGAAAGCGTTAGTGATGACAGTTGTTGCTAAACACTTTAGACCAGAATTTATCAATCGTATTGATGAAACAGTGGTCTTCCATCCACTTGGTCAAGAAAACATCAAAGCGATTGCAAAAATTCAATTAGCACATGTTGAAAAACGTTTAGATGAACGTGGTTACCAATTGGATATCTCGGATGCGGCGTTGGAACAACTTGCTAAAGTCGGCTTCGACCCAATTTATGGAGCAAGACCACTAAAACGCGCGATCCAGCAAGAGATTGAAAACCCATTAGCGCAACAAATATTGTCTGGCAAATTAGTTCCAGGAAAAACTATCCATTTGGATCTTGTTGGCGATAATATTGAAGCTAAGCAGTAATTAACCATCAAATGACAAACCGACCTTTTGGGGTCGGTTTTTTATATCAGAAATAGACAATCCAGCCCTTGGTTCAGAAGAAAGGGTATATGTAAAAGAATGAGTTTTGACTGAATTTTTAAAGGTAGTATTATTGAACGTGATTTAGTAGTTCAGCGTACTTTAAAAAATTGTAATTTTAAAAACTTTCATATTATTAATATGAGAAAAGTAAACAGTGGATTGTTACTATCAATTTATAACATGGTAGATAGCTTTATAAATAAAATAAGCAATGGTATTTTACTATGGCAATATGAGCTAATTAAAGGTAAATATCATTCTAATTCTTCACAAGCAACATACCGTTGGACCAAAATACACAAACTTAAATAGTTTAAACCATTGTTTTTTGCCATCCAAAGAGATGTTGGGAATATTTGCACAAAAAAATATCATCTAAGACTTTCTCTTACAAAATCTTTAATTTCAAATTTGCAAAATCCCATTAACTTATTTATACTTCGAAAAAATTTAAAATAAAACAAATATATATCATGATAGAAGGATTGAAAACATGTTAAAATACAGTTATTTAGAGGCCAGCCCACCAGTTAGCTAGCCATAAAGTAGTTTTAATACGGGAGCAATTTTTTGGTTGTAAGTAATCCAAATTCACCAATACCTTTTTATTCAAAAACAAACTCAAATTTAAGTGTAAATTTAAAGACCCATTCAAAGGCAAATACATATTTATCAATAAAATCCTCAAGATTTTTATTTCCATCGTTTTTTGTAAAGCCAATATTTATTAGCATAAATATGTTATTAATGTCCAATGTCAATATAGTTTCAGCCTTAAATGCGACAACTTCTAAAGAGATTCATGGTAGTGCACCATATTTAACCTTTGATAGTGGAATGACAAAGATAAATGATACTAATTCATTATTAGGCATAAGTTTATCAAGTGGAACAATAATAAAAGCGAATGATGATGTTTCAACTATCACAAATCCGATAGAGTTACCGCAAACCTCAATAAGGTTTAGTGATATAAAAACAGTGGTACCTTTACCAACGGCAGGGAATAGTGATTATCCGCGCATTGATTTAAATCAGTTAATTGGTGCTCCCTATTATTATTTTGGTGATGATGATGGGGATGCAGAAACAGGAGCTAGTGCTACAGGAAGTGTAACAATAAAATGGGAAGACAGCGCTGATAACGATATAACAGCAAGCGTAAAAGCAAATCCAACCGGATTATTAAGTACATCATGTACTGCAAGTTATAAAATAACAGTAAAATCGACTTCAGGTGAATTATCAACACGTTACGGTATTCCAAATACAAGTACTTTTGATGCAAGTGAACATATATATTATATAAAACCGAATCGAAACAATATGGTACCTTGTTCTGTTGAATATGCGCAACCTAATTTAGCATATGATAATACTTCATGGGGTGATGCAAGTGTTGATATGGACGGACCGACATGGTTTGCTAATAAAGGCTATAAGGTACTGAGCACATCAAATAGTGGAAATTATAAAGGTGCATCTTCCATAATCAGAAATAACTTTCCAAGCACTGGGGCGCACAATTTATTTTTTTATTTGTTATTTAAAAATATAACCCCAGAGGAAGTATTAATTGCCAATGGCAATATTGTTACTGCAGAAGAGGGAGGAAATGTAAGTTTAACACTTAGTGCCGAAAGCACTCAAGGCTGGAGATATAAAACAACTCGTGGCTCTGGAATATATGGTCATATCGAGCCAGGCTTAAAGATAACCTTGAAAGGTCCGCGATATAACACGCCGGGGGATAAAAGTTTTAAACCCGTAACATTTAGACTATATGCAGATAAAAGTAAAAGCAAGTTATTATACGAATTTAAGCTAATGCGCTGGTATATCGCACAGCCAGAAGTTAGCTATAGCGGAACCGATGATGGTGTGGATGCTCGGAATCGAGTCAAAGACTATTGTCAGAGTTTAGGGAGTGGGTATCGATTACCCGAAGTGAATGAGTACACAAACTCGAACTATCCAGCGCATGGCTGGCGTGGGGGAGTACCTGGTCGAAATGAAAATACTTATCGTCGTCAATTAAGTTACCTAGAAAGTGCAACAAAGTGGCAAGGAGGTATATTCAATGAATGGGGATGTTTGGTAAATAATTTGAACGCGGAGGCAATTGACTCAATTCGCTGTAGTGGTTATCCAGGGAGTGACTGGGATGTATATGAAGGGTATTGGAGTGACAGTGTGGCAAAGAATGCGACCGGTAGTGATAGTTATAATGGAAAAGGGCTTATGATTTGGGGAAGTCATGGGATAACCGATCCTTATGATCAAAATTCCACTTATGCTCTTCGCGCTGCTTGTGTAGCACCATAACAAAAAAATAGCTGGAATATTAAGACCAAAAGTAAATTTTTCTGGGAAAAATTTGAACATCAGAGTAAAGAAAAGATGGTTTTGAAAAGATAAGTATTATGGATGATACAAATAATAAAGGGGGGGGATTTTTTGCAAAATTCCCCCCCTTATTCGGATGTTATCACAGTAGCGATTTTACAACAAATGGATAACACGTCCGAAACCTAGCTGAAACTAAATAGACTTTAATCAAAATATAAATCCCCCAAAAATTTTCCGTAGTATGTTGATTTTATTAAGAAACATTGAATTAAAGCTTAAATAAAATCAAAGCTATACCTGAATGGTTTTTATACAAAAATACAATAATTTTTACAATACCGAAAGGTGCGAATATGGTTGTTTTATTTTTGCGTCGGGATGTATCAACAATAAAGCAAGATTAGCACATTAAGCAAGGCTGTTTAGTAAGGGAGTTGAGGGATTTCGCAAATTTCCAACCCAGAATTTGACACTAATGTTATTTATTTCATCTAATAGATAAAATATCCAAAAACCAATTTAACCAACTTTAATAAAAAAATAGCAACCATACGGCTGCTATTTTGCGATTATTTAATTACTTTAGCTACAATTTCTTGTGCTTCTTGCTGTAGTGTATTTAAATGCTGGTTGCTTATAAAGCTTTCTGCATAAATTTTATAGGCATCTTCTGTGCCTGAAGGGCGAGCGGCAAACCAGCCGTTTTCAGTGATCACTTTTAGCCCTCCAATTGGTGCATTATTTGCTGGTGCGGTGGTTAGGCATTGGGCGATGTTTTCGCCTGCGAGCTTGTCGGTAGTTAATTGGCTGGCATCTAGTTTGGCTAGTTTTTGTTTTTCACTAAACGATGCGGGTGCTTGGATTCGTCCGTAATAAGAAAAACCAAATTTAGCTTCGAGTTCTTGATACTGTTCTTGTGGGTTTTTACCTAGTTTCGCGGTCATTTCGGCAGCAAGTAGGCATAAAATAATACCGTCTTTATCTGTTGTCCAAACTTTGCCATTGGATCTTAAAAACGATGCGCCTGCGCTTTCTTCGCCTGCAAAGCCGAGTTTGCCTTGATAAAGTCCATCAGCATACCATTTAAAACCAACTGGGTATTCTAAGTACTGTTTGTTTAAGCTATTTGCCACACGGTCAATCATTGAGCTTGTGACAAGTGTTTTACCAATGGCGATATTTTTATGCCATTGTGGGCGGTTTTGGAACAAGTAATTAACACAGGTTGAAAGGTAGGCATTTGGATTCATTAACCCTTTAGGCGTCACAATGCCGTGACGGTCAAAGTCGGTGTCATTGCCAAAGGCTAGGTCAAATTGGTCTTTTAATGTTAATAACCCTGCCATAGCCCAACGACTTGAGCAGTCCATGCGAATGACCTCGTCATGATCTAAATGCATAAAGCTAAAGGTTGGATCGATTTTATTATTGACAATATTGAGGTTAATACCATATTTTTCAGCAATTCGTGGCCAATAAGTAATGCCTGCACCACCAAGTGGATCAACGCCAATTTTAAGTGATGATGATTTGATAAGCGATAGATCTAAAATATTTTCAAGGTCATTAATATAGTCGGTTTCGTATTCTTTGGTGTGGATATAATTTGAATTTATAGCTTTATCTAAGGTAATACGTTTTACGCCTTTGAGTTTGTTTTTTAGTAGTTCGTTAGCACGGTTTTCTATTTGTTTGGTGATGTCGGTATCCGCAGGTCCGCCATTGATTGGATTATATTTTATGCCACCATCTTCAGGTGGATTATGCGATGGGGTAATGACAATGCCGTCTGCCAGTTGCGATTGTTTGCCTTCATTATAGGTTAAAATAGCATGTGAAATGACAGGCGTTGGCGTATAGCCCCAATCACGCGCTATAACCACTGTTTGTTGGTTAGCAGCAAACACTTCAAGTACTGATTTTAATGCGAGTTCTGACAAGGCATGGGTATCTTGACCAATAAAACATGGGCCTGTGATGGTGTTGGCTTTGCGGTATTCGGCAATGGCTTGGGCAATGGCTAATATATGTACTTCATTAAATGTACCTTTGTTAGCACTGCCGCGATGACCAGATGTACCAAAAATAACTAATTGGCTAGCATCATCTGTATCAGGTTGGATTTGGTAATAGTCATTTCGTAATGTTTCAACGTTAATAAGATCCGATGGTTGAGCTAACAATCCTGCGCGGCTTTGCTGGGCCATTTTTTACTCCTTTTCATAAAATAAGATTTTATAATAGCTAACTACGTGAATTGCTTGAGCTCATATCGCGTTTTTAGCTTTATATTTGCTTTTCAGTATTCTGTTAAGGTAAAAAAGCGTTGGTGACTTGGTGTATCATAGTTTCAGATATTCCCATATCACTCATTATTGATTCAATAATATACAGCTTTCTGGCCGTATTAGTATTGCTAATCACCCAATAAGGTGTGCCAATGATTTCGCGGGGTTTAGTGTTTTTGCCCGATTTTTCGAGTAATTGTTTATCTTTGGCTAAATATTGTCGCTTACTACCATGTAATGATGTGGCAGCAATAGCAAAAAGTGCAGGGTTATAGTTATACAGTGCACTAAGTAATAATATAAAGCGACTTATTATCGATTTTTCGCTTGTGAATGTGTCGCTAGTTAATAAGTCATTAAAAAGAGGATAATGATTTTCCTTTTGTGCGATAGTATGTTGTTTTGCCAACGTAGGTTGGTTTATGTTCAATAAACGTCGTAATATACTTGATGCATCTTCGCCAATGTGTTTGGTTTGGCCTGCAATAAATTGGTATAGTTCTTCGTCGATTTCGATAGTTTTCATTATGTTACATATGCCTATTAGATTATTTTACGGGACATTTTAAAGCCGGAATCTTGTCAAAATGTGTACCATTAGCCGGTTTGTTATCTAAACAATCATTCGATGGCTGTTCAAAGACAGCACTATCGTTTTTTTTAGGCGATTGATTAGCATCATGGCAGGCAGTTATCATAACCGATAATATTAATTGAAAAAATAACCGTTTCATATATCCAGTGTATGCTTGATAAAATATTGCGCTGAGTATAACTCAACTTAAGTATAAATTGTATTGGCTATTGATAAAATAATGAAAATGATATTGTTGTTTTTATAAAACAATATTATTCTAAACCATATATAACAAATTTATATGAATATTATATGAGGAATCAATTATGAAAAAAATCGTCACATTAACTATTTTAGCTGCAATTTTATCTGGATGTAGCAATAGTGATCTTTACTCCGGCGATGTTTATACTGCAGATCAAGCAAAACAAGTTCAACAAGTGAGTTATGGTACAGTTGTTTCAGTACGCCAGGTTAAAATTCAAGCTAATGCGTCAAATGGTAAGAGCGAAAATATAGCAGGTAGTATAGGTGGTGCTGTGTTAGGTGGCGTTTTAGGTAATACTATTGGCGATGGTTCAGGACGAGTATTAGCTGCTGCTACTGGTGCTATTGGTGGTGCAATTTTAGGGGATGCAATTCAAAATAAAGCTAGCCAAGCTAGTGGTGTTGAGTTAGAAATCAAGCAAGAAAATGGTTCAAATATAGTTATTGTCCAAAAGGGTTCGGTTAATGAGTTCTACGCTGGGCAACATGTTCGTTTAGTTACTAACGGTAAGCAAATTAGCGCATCACCACGTTATAATAGCAGTCCAAAAAAATAATAGTTAATTTTTATCTTAAGCTGTGGGCATATTGTCCTTAGCTAACAGTCACTTTCGCTCATCTTGATGGTGAGCGAAATACCTCACCTATCAACTAACTTGATTCAATTGTCATTGTTGCTTGCATTTTGTCCATAATCACTCAATCTTCAACAAAAATTTGCCTGTCTGAATACTAACGTATAAACTTAAATAAATTCTTAATCGTTATAAGGGACAATAAATCAATGCGTATATTACATACTATGATCCGAGTTGGCGATCTTCAGCGTTCAATTGATTTTTATACTCGTGTAATGGGAATGCGAGTGTTAAGAACTAGCGAAAACACGCAATACAAATATTCATTAGCCTTTGTGGGATATGGGGATGAAACAACCAGCTCAGTTATCGAGTTAACTTACAATTGGGGTACTGACAAATACGATCATGGTTCAGCATTTGGGCATATCGCTATTGGTGTTGATGATGTTGCAAAAATGTGCAATGACGTAAAACAAGCTGGAGGCAAAGTAACACGTGAAGCAGGACCAGTAAAAGGGGGGAAAACCATTATCGCTTTTGTTGAAGATCCTGATGGATATAAGCTAGAGTTGATTCAAAACGATCAGGCTGATAAAGCATTAGGTCATTAAGTTATCCTATTCATAATATCGCCGATCACTCGGCGATTATTTTGCACCTTAATTAAAATTATTCCCTAACAAATCTGCTAATAATTGCTTATTAATGATAGTTTGTTTTGGTTGTTCTAGGCTGGCAGCGGTAATTATCACACTCAAGGCGTGTAATGAGGTATCAAAATCGTCATTAATAATGACATAGTCATATTCGTTATAGTGCGAAATTTCGGCTTGTGCTTTTTGCATTCGTTTGGCAATCACACTACTGTCATCTTGACCGCGTTTAACTAGGCGATTTTCAAGTTCTTTTAGCGAAGGTGGTAAGATAAATATGCTTTTTGCTTGAGGCATTTTTTTGCGTACTTGCTGTGCACCTTGCCAATCAATATCTAAAAAGACATTAATCCCTTGTAATAGGCTTTGTTCGATTTCAGCTTTTGATGTGCCGTAATAGTGGTCAAATACGTTAGCATATTCGACAAATGCCTGCTGTTCAATTAAGGATTCAAAGTCTTTGTGATCTACAAAATAATAATGTTCGCCATGCGCTTCGCCAGGGCGAGGATTGCGCGTAGTATGCGAAATGGACACTTTGGCTTGATGATGGTTTTTTTGGGATAAGTAAGCTCGAATAAGACTTGATTTACCTGCACCACTTGGCGCAGAGATGATAAATAGAGTTCCTGTATACATAGATATGTTTGCCACGTTAATTGCTATGAAGTTATTTTTGTTGTCATTGATATTAGTTAAGCGATATTATAGCAAAATTTGGTAATATATTGTTGTTTATTGTGAGTTAAGTTATTTAATTTAGTGCATAAGTTTTAGTAAATAATAGACTCGAATAGTACGCTTTATTACATATATTGCAATATAAACAACGTTAATTTAAAGAATATTGTATCACCAAGGAATTCTTATGCCTTTGACCTTTAAAGATGGTGTTTATGCCTGTGTTCCAACTTTACTTGGCTATATTGGTATCGGTATCGCCGCCGGTGTGGTGGGTAAATCAGCTCATCTATCGGTATTAGAAGTGACATTATTAGCCATCATTGTTTATGCTGGTGCTGCACAATTTATTATTGCTGGATTAATGATGGTGGCGACACCCATTTCAGCTGTTATTTTTACGATTTTTTTGGTTAATTCACGTCATTTTTTAATGAGCATGGCAACTGCCCCAGCTTTTCGAAAATTCTCTTTATTCAATAATATTGGTATTGGTAGCTTATTGACTGACGAAAGTTTTGCTGTGGCAATGAATGCAATTACCAATAAAGTGCCTGTTAATGCTGCTTGGATGCATGGGCTTAATTTAACTGCTTATCTTACTTGGATTGTATCTTGTTTGCTGGGTGCTTTAATTGGTGAGTGGTTACCAGACCCAACTCAATTTGGCTTAGATTATGCTTTAGTGGCTATGTTTGTTGGTTTGCTTTATTTACAATTAATTGGTGATAAAAGCAAAAGTCTTAAAAACCGACTTTTAGCCATGTTAACCGTTGCTGTTATGTTGATTTTGTTAATGCGCTTTGTATCACCTGAAATGGCAATTTTAATCAGCACTTTTTGTGGTTGCTTTATGGGAATAGCAATGGAGCGTGATACATGACAATTTATAGTTTATTTATCATTTTAGGTTGTGGACTCGTAACATGGTTGCCAAGAGTCATGCCATTTATGTTAGTTCGAAAGTTTCAGTTACCTGATATTATCATTCGTTTTTTGTCGTACGTGCCTTTATGTATTTTAACTGCGCTATTTGTACAAAACCTATTTGTGGCAAAACAAGGGCAGTTTCCAGATTTTAATGTGGAATACTGTTTAGCAACAATTCCAACCGCAGTTGTTGCCTTTTTAACTAAGAACTTGATGTGCATTGTAGTTGCTGGTGTGTCCTTTATGGCGTTAATTCGTTATTTTATGGTTTGATTGAGCAATAACTGATTTTTAATGTTGTTTTGGCAAATTGTTATGTTGAGCAGGAGCAAAAACAGGGCAAATGCCCTGTTTATGTTCTTTCTTTTGCCTCAAGTTTGCTAATCGATTTTGATAGCTTTTTAGCTTCACTATCTTGTCCCAGTTGTTGAAGATAGTTGGCCATTGCTTTTTGATAAGTAATATTATTCAAAATAGCCCTTGGTTGTGAATTCCACCATTTTACGAGTGTTTGTTCATCACCGTTAGTCGCTAATTGCTCGATTCGACCAATATAAGCTGTTTGTTTAAACTGATCTAATTGGGATTCGCTATACACTTTAGCTTTGTACATTGCAGGCAATAGGTCAATAATTGCTTGGTAGTCACTTATTTCATAATAAAGTTGATTTGCCAATTTAAGTACTTCAACATGACGAGGTTTTTCGTTTAGTAACTGATCTAACGTTATTCGAGCAGCAGTGTATTCACGGTTTTTTAGTTGCAATCGAATTTGTACTAATTGGAAGGCAAATAACGCTTTAGGTTGACAATTTCTAGCGGCTTGTTCAAGTGATTGATTGGCCTTAATGAATTCATTATTATCGATTTGGGTTTGTGCGGCAAGCAAATATGATAAGGTGGTATTTTTTGCCCCTTTAGCACTTTTGAGAAAGAGTTTAGCCGCTTGTTGGTAATCACCCTCTAGCAATAACATTTGCGCTTGTTCTATGCGTTTTATCGATTTTTGAGGTGACTTTAAGCGTAACCAATTGCCTAACGCCGTTTTGGAGTTAAATATTTTGTTAAAAAAACAATAAATTAAATAAAGACATAGCAGGCCAATTAATTCGAGAATGATAAATGAATAAAATGACATACTGACACGATACCTAGCAAATTCAAATACCGCTGAGCCTTGGTGTCCTTGCAATAATGGTCCCAAAAAGAATCCGCCCACTAACACTAAGAAAATAATTAGTATTTTTATCATTATTATTCTCCTATTTTGTCAACGTCGAGCGAACACGGGTTTGCATTAGTTTTTCAAGCTCGCCAATGCTAGTTAGGTTGTCTGGTACGTTTTGATTGCTGATGGGTTGATTTTGCAAATTATCAAGCTCATCAATGAAGGCTTTAACGCTTGGTGCATTTCCATCAAAATAAGCATTCCCCCAAATTGCAGCATCATTAAGCGCACGTTGATAAATGAGATCTTGATGTCTTGGCACTGCTTGTGCGGCAATCAGTAGTCGGAAGCGAATGTTTTCGCGTAAATAAAGTGACTGTTCTAAACTCAATGGCGCTTTTAATATTTGGCATTTGGCAATTTGTTTTTCATCTTTTTCCGCTTGTTCTAAGCACGCTTTAAAGTTGTTATCTTTATCGTCAAGCTTTTCAATGGTAATAAATTTATCCACAAAGGTTTTGGCACTAGTTAATAAATTACTCGACCAATTATTGACCGATGATGATACATCATTATTAAACTTATCAGTTGCATTGTGCGCTCGGGCTTGCTGATTGCTACCTGCATCTGCCTTTTCTGTTTGAGCGTCATTGGTTTGTGTACTCGTAGTATCTTCGTTATATAAGGTCATGCCAAGATCGATATCTTTATAATTACCCACTAAAGGTAATTCGGTAAGCGATTCAGATAAACCAATGAGTTTCATAATAATGCCATCAGTATCAATAAAACTTACTTGAGCAAGCGAATTGATATCTTTACTAATGGCTTGTCGTGCTGGTAATAGGCTCGGGTCATCAGCTTGGGCTAGGCTTTCGTCGGCACTTTTTAGAAGTAATCGAGCTGATGTGTAATCTTGGTCATTCCAAATTTTTCGGCCTGCTAAATGTACTAAATAATTTGCTTGTGAAATTAGCCAGACATGGTGATCAGTCGTTGACATGGCAGATAAACGTTCGTTAATGCTTTGTAGACTGTGTTCGGTAAGTTTTGAAGTATCATTTATTTGATTACTTAATTGTTGTTGTATTTTTTGCTGATCACTAAGCTCACGATCAACGCGTTGTTCTAACAAATTGAATTGCTGATTTTGTTTATTAACAGCGTCGGTAATGCTATTTTGTAAATCAGTTGTTATACTTTGCTTAGTTGTCTGTTTTAAATTGGCCAGTTCAGTTTGCAAAGTTGAGATGGTCTTTTTTTGTGCCTCAACTTGCTTGTGACCATAATAAAAACCAAAGCCACCTAAACAAGCGGTTAATGCTATAGCTATAATAGAGAGTTTTGAAATAGGCGCTTTGCTTGTATTATCGGCGTGGTTGCTATTATTGGCTTGTGGACGAGCTTTAGATTCCACTGCTGGACTAGATTGTGTATTTTCTTTATTTTTTGTGTCTTCTTTCATAGTCTTATTCGCTTCATTTTGAATGGCTACTGGTTGACTAAATGAAGTTGTGCTTATTGTTGACAGTGTTGCATTAGCACCATAATATCTTGGTGGCATAAATGACCTCATTTAGATTTATTTGAAATTTATATAGGCATTATGACATAGAGTTAATATTGTTTTAAATAAATTTTAATGATTGTCTTAATAAGCAAGTATCATAGACTACTCTTAGGTCGGTTATTACTATCAATTTAAGTAAATTCACCCATCAGTTTTTAATTTCTATCATATGCTTAGCCTTGAACATCATTTTCTTTCAATACTGACCAATAATTTACTTTCCGAACCTATTTAAATTATTCGGTTATACCGTAGTTTACCGTTACAGCCTCAAAAAGTTTTTGATTATTTGCGCTATTGACCAGTAGAATTTTTTGCCATTTGAGTTGTTTGGCTTTTGCAAAGATTCGTTGACTGGTTACAACAAGATTAGCCTGTGTTTTATGTTCAAGATTGCTATATAATTCAAGTTGGATTAAGTGTTCTAGGCTAGTAATAATGATGATTTGCTTTTCAACATTGCTGGATAGTATATTTAGTGAGTAGTGGATGGGTTTACGGCGGTAACAGGTTATTGATTTAACCTTGGCTGCTCGACTAGTTAGTTTTTGCGTGAGTAATTGCCGACCTGCATTACCGCATAAAATCAAAATAGTGTGGTGTTGTACAGATTCTTGTTGGAGTTCAGCTAATAAGCCTTCGCTATTTTCTATATTGGGATAATTGACTTTAGCAGTGGTAAATTGGTTAAATAATTGTGCTGACTTTTTACCTATCGCATAATAACGCAGGCTAGTCGGTAATATTAGATTGGAAAGGTAAGTGTTAATAACATGTGTTACTTGTGGTGAAACAACGATGACAATGTCGTTGGGTAAAAGTTGATTCAGTTGCTCTTGTAAATTGAGCAGATCATCACCTTGAGAAATATTAAATAATGGCAGATGTTGTGCTGACAGGTTTGTTTGATTAAATAGTTGGGTAAGCTTTTCACCCTCAGGAGAGGGCCTAGTGACATAAATCATCCGCCATTCAATTCCTGTAATATTGCTTTTGCACCTTGTTCTAATAAGCGTTTTGCTAGTTCTTGCCCTAACTTTTCGGCCTCTGATATATCACCTGTTAATGCGGCTTTGATTATTTTAGAACCATCAATGCGCCCAACAAGACCTTGTAATGATAAGATATCATTATTTAATTGGCTATAACAAGCAATAGGCACTTGGCAACCGCCCTGTAATGTTTTATTCATTGCTCTTTCTGCTTGGATACAAACTCGGCTATTTTTGTCATCAAGCACTGAAAGAATATTTAATATTTGCTTGTCATCTGTTCGAGTTTCTATACCAATTGCACCTTGTCCGACAGCCGGTAAAATTAAGCTGGTCTCAATATACTGTTTGATTCTGTCTTCTAATGCTAGACGTTTTAAACCAACTGAGGCTAAAATGATGGCATCATATTCGTTATTATCAAGCTTAGCTAAGCGAGTACCAACATTGCCTCGAAGATCTTTAATTTGTAAATGGGGGTATTTTGCTCGTAACTGACATTGACGTCGTAAACTTGATGTGCCAATTACCGCTCCATTTGGTAGTTCATCTAGATTTGAATACTTGTTTGAAATAAATGCATCACGTACATCATCTCGCTTACAAATTGTCGCAAGTGTTAGCCCTTCAGGAAACTCTGCTGGAATGTCTTTTATTGAGTGGACCGCAATATCCGCTTCACTATTTAATATGGCTTGTTCTAGTTGTTTAACAAAAAGACCTTTTCCACCAATTTTTGATAGTGGGCTATCAAGTAATATATCGCCTTGTGTAACTATCGGTATTAGTTCTACAGTTAAATTTTTGTGTGCCAGTAATAGGTTTTGTTTAACAAAATTAGCTTGCCATAATGCTAAGGGGCTTTTTCGAGTTGCAATGCGGATCTTCAATTATATTTTCCTATTTTATACAAATAATGCACTTTTATTGAGTTGGATAAATGTGCTTATCATCGTCGCCTGAAAGATTAGCTGTAATCAAGTTCAGGCTAACTATGAGATTTAAGTCAGTATTATAGTTTATCAACAAAATGGGCTGCATAACCAATATAGTTAGCTGGTGTTAATTGCTTTAATCGTGATTTTTCATCTTCTGGTAAATCTAGTGAGTCAATAAATTGTTTCATTCCCTCTGCATCAACACGTTTGCCACGTGTTAATTCTTTCAATTTTTCGTATGGCTTTTCAATACTGTAACGGCGCATGACGGTTTGGATTGGTTCGGCTAATACTTCCCAGTTGCGTTCAAGTTCTTCAAGTAAATAGGCTTCGTTGACTTCAAGCTTGTTTAATCCTTTTAAAGTTGATTGATAAGCAATAATGGCATAACCGATACCCACGCCCAGATTTCGTAAAACAGTAGAGTCGGTCAAATCGCGTTGCCAGCGGGAAATCGGTAATTTGCTGCCTAAATGATTCATGATTGCATTGGCAATCCCTAAGTTGCCTTCAGAATTTTCAAAATCAATTGGGTTAACTTTGTGTGGCATGGTTGAAGATCCTATTTCACCAGCAACAGTTTTTTGTTTAAAGTGATTTAATGAAATATATCCCCAGATATCTCGATCAAAATCGATAACAATGGTATTAAATCGCGCCACACAATCAAAAAATTCGGCAATATAATCATGGGGTTCAATTTGTGTGGTATAAGGATTCCATTTTAACCCTAATGAACTGACAAACTCCTCACTCAGTTGATGCCAATTTACTTGTGGATAAGCCACCATATGCGCGTTGTAATTTCCAGTTGCGCCATTAATTTTACCCAGTATATCAACCGATTGTAGTTGCTTTAATTGGCGTTTTAGGCGATAAGCGACATTGGCAAACTCTTTACCAATAGTTGATGGCGTAGCAGGTTGACCATGTGTTCTTGAAAGCAGCGGTAAATCACGATAGGCTTTGGCTTGTGAGGTGATTTTGTCAATCAGTTTATTCCAATAGGGCAGTAAAACGGTATCTCTGGCTGTTTTTAGCATTAACGCATAAGATAAGTTGTTAATATCTTCTGATGTGCAGGCAAAATGGATAAATTCATTAATGGTGTGTAATTCTTTATTTGTGCTAACTTTTTCTTTTAAAAAATATTCCACTGCTTTGACATCGTGATTCGTAGTTCTTTCAATTTCTTTAATGCGATTTGCATCTTGCTCATTAAATTGATCTACAATTTGATTAAGATGATTGATGGCTGATTGACTTAACGCTGGAACTTCTAAAATATCTGCTTGTGAGGCTAACTTTTGTAACCAACAAACCTCGACCTGGACGCGGTATTTTAATAAACCATATTCGCTAAAAATAGAGCGTAACTCTGTTGTTTTGTCGCCATAACGTCCATCAATTGGTGAAAGGGCAGTAAGTGCAGATAATTCCATCGGTTTAACTCCGTTGCTATTTTGAAATATCAATTATAAAGTGTAAATTAGTTTGCGCGATTAATTTGGTCTAATAGTTGCTGTGCAGCATTACAAATACGTTTACGGCAAAAAATAAACTGAAAGCGACTACCGCCAACTTGATACCATAAAATGGCCGATCGAACACACCCCAAAAGTGCCGTTCTTACTTCAGCTTGTACTGTCGAGTTTTGTAAAAATTCGACTTTGCCAATAACTTTGATTTTCGTTGATATTGGGCTGATAATATCTGAATAAATTCCCGCTAATGAGTAAGATAGATCATTAACATGAGCGCTGACAGTTTCATCATTCATCTCTAAATAAAGTCCTGCGATGCGTTTTAATCGCTGGTCTATCTTATCTAATGCGTCATTATTTTTTAATAATTTGCTTGTAATACTAAGCGTGCCAAACAGGTAACGAATTATTTGCATTTGTTCTTTTTGACCAGACGATAATAGTTGTATTAGCGTTTGTAATCCTGTTTTGATATTTTCAATACCATCATAGACATCGGCCGTTGTTGTTGGCGAGGTTTTAAATACACTTTTTATTGTTTGTTCATAAAGCATGGTACTGCAAGCGCCTGTGTTAGCTAGTTGGGGCACTAATATGGCACTTTGTGCAACACCAGCAAGAGCGATAGCAATATGATGATATTTATTATTCACTTTAGTACTCCTTATTGCTTTTAATTCTTTCTTCTATAATACCACCACCAAGGCAGACTTCATCCTTATAAAAGACAGCAGATTGGCCAGGTGTAACAGCTGCAACAGAATTATCAAACATAACTTTGATTTTGTCATCGCCTAATGGGATAACTTGGCAAGCGATATCTTGTTGGCGATAGCGCGTTTTTACGGTACAACTAAATGGTTTGGTCACTACTTTACGGTCAACCCAATGGAGTTGCTGAGCAATCAATCCATCAGAAAATAGCGCGGGATGATCATGACCTTGTGCCACAATCAGTTCGTTATTGGTAAGATCTTTGTCAACTACGTACCATGGTGTGTCATCGGCTTGTTTTAAGCCACCAATACCTAGCCCTTTACGTTGCCCTAATGTGTGATACATCAGACCTTGATGTTGACCGATGACTTTGCCATCAACAGTGCGAATATTGCCTGATTGCGCTGGTAAATATCGCGCTAAAAAGTCACTAAATTTACGTTCACCAATAAAACAGATGCCCGTTGAGTCTTTTTTAGCTGCGGTAGCTAAGCCAAGCTGTTGTGCAATTCTACGCACCTCTGGTTTTTCTAGTTCACCAACCGGAAACAAGCTTTGACTCACTTGTGCTTCACTTAAGGTATAAAGAAAGTAACTCTGATCTTTGTTAGTATCGATGCCACGTAATAATTCAACCTTGTCGCCTATTTGACGTTTACGGACATAATGCCCTGTGGCAATAAAGTCAGCTGCAAGATCTTCTGCTGCATATTCTAAAAAAGCTTTAAATTTAATTTCTTTATTACATAAAATATCAGGGTTTGGCGTTCGACCTGCTTTATATTCAGATAGAAAATGTTCAAATACATTATCCCAATATTCAGCTGCAAAATTTATAGTATGTAATTTAATATTCAATTTATCACACACTGCTTGCGCATCCGCTAAGTCTATAGCGGCTGAACAATATTCTTCTGTGTCGTCTTCTTCCCAATTTTTCATAAATAATCCAACAACTTCATATCCTTGTTGTTGTAATAAATAAGCCGAGACAGAAGAATCCACGCCACCAGACATACCGACAACGACTTTTTTTTGAGTTTTTATATTTGGCATAATGATTGTATTAATAGGTAAAATTAATAAAAAATTTGGAGTTAATTTTAGCATAACTACGGAAAAAAGCATAAAGTTATGCGGATAGCGATCGCTGTATTGATTTTTTATTTAAATTAACTTTACATTAAATTTATACTAAAACGCATAGTTTCCTGAAACTTTTTTACATTTTTTTAGTTTTGATTTTCGTGTAAAAAAACGAATTTTCGCAAGTTAAAACAGCTTTATCAGTCAAAACTGATAAAGCTGTTATTATTAAAGGTGAAATGGGGCTTAGTTAAGATCTTTTAAAAGATAAATAACAAGTCCAATAATTTTAAAGTTTTGTGATTCATTCTTCTCACCAATAATAGCTGGGTACTTAGGATTATCACAAAGTAATACCAAATTAACACCTTGATTTTGAATTCGTTTAATACAGATTTGATCTTCATATTCAACAGCATACAAATAGCCATCAATCGGTTTGTGATGGGCTTTATTGATAATTAGGATATCATGATTTGATATCGTGGGTTCCATGCTGTCGCCTTTTGCCCAAACCGCAGTTAAGTCTTCGTGATTGCAACCTAGATGTTTTATTAAGGTAATTTCGAACGGAATGGATTCTATTTGGGAATAAGATTTACTTGTTTCGTTCAATTGATGAAATGGAATATAAACTGAATTCCGGCCTCCAGATTCAGATAATAAGCGGCATTCTCCTTTGCCTGTCACTAACCACTCAATAGGTACATCACATTTTTGGGCAATAATGGCCAGTCTATTTAAGGCCGGATAGGTTTTGCCAGATAAGTAATCACGTATTACCGCTTCTGACATTCCGACTTTTTTGGCGAAAGCATTTCCTGATGCACCTTCTAATACTAAGTTTAATCTATCCCTAAAATGAATTACCCCTGTCTCGGTTAATATGCGCGTTTTTTCAAATTCATCTTGTTTTTTTACATTGTTTTTAGTCATTTTTTATTCCGTTACTTGTATTCTTTTTGCTTTTGTTATTTTAATTCGTTTTTTTATGTGATATCCTTTGCTAGTGATTTCTTATATTTTAAGTATTGTAATACCGATAATCTTTACAATAGCAAGAGTTTAACTAATAGAGGATCTCATAATGAGAGAACAAGATCAAGACTGGACTCCATCTAGAGTCGTAGGTGAAATTAAAATCAGAGGCGGAAATTTAAGGGCATTATCGAGAGCCAGCGGCTTGCAGGCGGATACGTTGAGAAACGCATTGTATCGACATTGCCCTAAGTATGAGCGAATAATTTCTGATTATTTGCAAGTTCCTGCTGAGAAAATTTGGCCATCACGCTATCAGCCAAAAGCTAAAATTGAAATTAACTAGGAAAATGAAAAGACGCTAATAAGCGTCTTTTTATTATTGGCTATGTTTGTGATTTATTTTTTAGCTTGTTCAGCAGCTTTAACGATTGCGGCAAAAGCATCGGCTTTTAATGATGCTCCACCAACTAATGCGCCATCAATATCTGGCTGAGTAAATAGTTCGGCTGCATTTTTATCATTAACAGAACCACCATATTGAATGATCACTTGTTGTGCTACCTTTGCATCTTGTTTGGCAATATGATCGCGAATAAATTTGTGGACTGCTTGCGCCTGTGCTGGGGTTGCAGATTTACCAGTTCCAATAGCCCAAACTGGTTCATAAGCAATAATAGCACCGTTAAATGCTTGAACGCCAAGCGCTTTAATAACTGCATCAATTTGACGTGCGCAAACTGCTTGTGTTTGACCTGCTTCGTTTTCGGCTTCGGTTTCACCAATACATAATACAGGCACTAAACCCGCCTCTTTAATTACACCAAACTTTTTAGCAATAAATTCATCAGATTCTTTGTGATAAGTGCGACGTTCAGAATGACCAATGATAATGTGAGTTACGCCAACTTCTTTGAGCATATTGACTGATACTTCACCAGTAAAAGCACCCGATAAGTTAACTCCTACATCTTGTGCACCTAAAATAATATTAGACTTATCTAATTGATGTTTGACAAAGTCTAAATAAACAACTGGTGGGGCGATGGCTACATCGCATTGAGTATTGGTTGATAGCTCATTTTTTAGCTCTGCCACTAAGTTTTTTGACATTTCAATACTACCATTGAGTTTCCAGTTACCCATAACGAGAGGTTTTCGCATAATTTTCTCCAACTTAAGATTTAAAAAGGTGTTGATTTCAGAATGAATTGGTTATAATACTATCTATTATACATCAAATAAATTGAGCTTGAGGAAAAATATGTCATTAGAAATATTAAATCAATTAGAAAGTCGAATCCAACATACAATTAATACTATCACTACATTACAACAAGAGATTGCTACTTTAAAGCAAGGTAATCAAGAGTTGGAGCAACTAATTAATGATAGTTCTGATGAAATGAAAGTGTTACGCGACGAAAACGAAAAACTAAAACAAGATCAGCAAGTATGGCAACAACGTATTCAAACTTTACTAAGCAAGATTGGTGAAATAACACAGTAATTGATTCGATTTTTTAACGCGACTTAGGTCGCGTTTCTTTTATATTATATTCATCATAATGGCGAAGATTAAATCTAATGCGACAAAAGCTAAAATCACTCTGGCTGACCGAAACCATCCATTTAATTGAAACTGAGTCTGGACGATTTGCCGACCAAGACATTAACCGACAAGTAAGAGCAGAACAAATATCGCTTACAGATCGAATTGTGATGCGAGCAACCATGTTGTCTAAACAAAATGGGCTATATTCGGCGCAAAAAGTACTGCTGCGATCTGTTAAATTCTCTTTTGTGCTATTGTTGTTATTATCAGTGTTTTTGGGGAGCTCTTTAGCATTGGGGGCGTTAAGCCAAAATCCAATCAATTTGTATTGGGCACTTTTTAGCTTATTAGGTGTGCATCTAATTACATTATCTATTTGGTTTGGTTCGTTCTTATTTTTTGCTAATTTTGGTGGCAGTTTATTGATTCACTGTTGGTTATGGTTAGCTAAAAAACTCTCTCAAAAAAAGACAGTCCAGCAACTTATACCTGCGTTTGTTGAGCTGTTTGGAACGCACATTCGTTGGCTTATCGGTTTTGTGCTTAATCTGTTTTGGACTGTGATCTTAAGTAGTTCGTTATTGGTGTTAGTTGTGCTATTTTCAACCAAGCATTATAGCTTTGAATGGCAAACAACGCTGCTTAGTTCTGATACTGTGATTGCTTTAACTCACTATTTAGGTTACTTTCCGTCATTATTTGGTTTTGAAATTCCTAAGGACGAAGTCATAAAGCTAAGCGAACATGCGCTAAGCGCTGGTGAAGTACGTTCATCATGGGCTGTTTGGTTGCTTGGCGTGTTTATTGTCTATGGCTTGGTGGTACGATTTTTATGTATGGTATTTTGTGGTGTTAATTGGTTGGTTAGTTGCCGCCAAATTACGCTAAATACTGCACACCCTGATTATCAGATATTAGCAAATCAATTACAGCCACTGTTTGTTAAGATTGAGGATGCAGATAAATTTGGTAGTACCAGCAATCAATGGTATTTACCAATACATTCAATTGAAAACGGCGAGGGTGCATTTTTGATTGCCATAGATGTGCAAGAAAGTTGGCATTATCCAGAATCTGTTTCATTTTTAGGTTTTTTAAATACTCGTGAGCAGCGTAGTAAGATTTTAGATTATTTACAATTGACACCAGCTAAAAAACTGTTAATAGCGATTGATACCGATAGATCGCCCGATCGGGGATTATTGAATTTTATTCATCAGTTGATTAATAAATCACAGCAAACTCGTATTTGGTTTATTAATCAAGGCAAACAGTATCATAATTGGCAATTGCTATCTTTTCAGTTAGCTCAACCTGATTGGCTAAGCGAGGACCTTTAATATGTTATCAACGTTAAAATTAGCAGTGGTGGGTCATGCTAATGTTGGCAAAACGTCGTTACTTCGTACTTTGATTCGTAACAGTCATTTTGGTCATGTGTCTGATAGCCCCGGTACTACAAGACATGTTGAATCAATAACATTGCCACTTGAACATAATAAATCGATTGTTTTTTATGATACCCCGGGGTTAGAAGACAGTTTAGCGCTTTATGATTATATTAACCAACTTGTTCCCGCTAATTCAAAACTTGATGGTATTGATAAATTAACATATTTTTTACAAAGTCCAGAATCCGAAAACGTATTTAATCAAGAAGCTAAAGTTATCAGGCAATTGTTAAATAGCGATGCAGCCATTTATGTCATTGATGCACGCGAGCCAGTATTGGCCAAGTATCACGATGAATTAGCTATTTTAGCCAATAGTGATAAACCCATATTAGCCGTTTTAAATTTTATCTCTGATAGCGATCAGAATGAAAAGGAATGGAAAAAGTTACTGTCACGCATTGGGATTCATGCTATCATACGCTTCGATGCTATATTTCCTCCCCTAGATGGTGAGGAGCGTTTATATCATAGCCTTGCTTTACTGGTTGAGCCAGCTAAAGAAATATTAGATAATTGGCTAGATAAAATCGCACAAATTCGCGAATCTCGCAATCAAACCGCAAATCAAATTATTGCTGAAACTCTTGTTGATGTCACGGCCTTTTACGAAATGGCTAAATTAAATGACAATCAAGCAATTACTGATATGCAAAATAAAGTCAGAAAGCGAGAACAAATAGCGATCAACGAATTACTAAAGTTGTATCAATTCGATTCAACTCAAGAGAGTGAAGAAAATTTGCCTTTAATCAAAGGCCGTTATAATGCTGACCTTTTTAATGTTGATGCATTAAAAACGATGGGTATCCATTTGACTAAAGGCTTTGTGTCTGGCGCAACGATAGGTGCAAGTATTGACTTAGCAACCGGAGGAATTTCGCTAGGCTCGGCTGCGTTAATTGGCGCAGCTGTGGGTAGTTTAATGCAAACTGCAAAACATTATGGTGCTAGAATGCGGTATCAGCTTTCTGGTTATAGTAAATTAAGTGTTGATGATGTTATTATTTGTTTTCTTTCTTTGCGATTAATTCGCCTAAAAGAAAGTCTAAATCATCGCAGCCATGCGGACATGAGTCCTGTTAAATTATCTAAATTAGATAAAAGTGAATGGGAAAAGGGAATATTACCTAAAAGCTTAAAGGTAGCAAGACGTTATTCGCATTGGTCGACTTTAAATAAAGGAATAAAAAGAAATGACAAAAAAAGACAATCGACTATTAGGGACGTTGCTGAGCAATTGCATTAATTTACAGCAACTTTTTTTAATAACTACGTTGATCTTTTCTATCCTTATGTTATTTGGTTGTAGTACTAGCCAAGGTCAAGTTGCTGTTAAGAGCAGTAAACCTAGCCCAACTATGTTAGCTAAAATAGAATCTCACTATAAAAAATGGCAAAATACGCCATATCGTTATGGAGGTACAACTTTAGCGGGTAGTGACTGTTCTGCTTTGGTAATGAACTTTTTCAAAAATAAACTTTCAAAAACTTTACCGAGAAGTGCTGCAGAGCAAGCTAAATTAGGTGTCAAGGTGAAGAAGCCTAAAGCAGGCGATTTGGTGTTCTTTAAAACCGGTCGTAGCCGTAGTGGTTTACATGTAGGTATTTACTATGCAGATGGTAAATTTTTGCATGCTTCAACGTCGAAAGGGGTTACCTATTCTAACTTAAATGAAAGCTACTGGAAGAAACATTACTGGATGACACGCCGTTTAACTGGTAGCTAACATTGAGATTTATCTAGTATTTAAATTAAAGCGTTCTTAATTTAATCGATTTAGAGCGCTTTAATTATTAGTTTATGATTCAAATTATCGCTTTATCTCTTAATTCACGCATTACATTTGCGACATAAAGCATTTCGCCCGGTGTGCCGAGTGATATACGACACCAATTGGTCGCAGGGGGAAAATCTCGACCGACTAATATAAATTTATGTTTCATTAATTCACGATAATCATTTAACTTGATAGGTACTTTATGAAACATAAAATTAGTTTCTGATTTAAGATAATGTAGTCCCAACTCTGACAATACTTTTTCCATAATCTCGCGTGACACATCAACCACTTTTTTGGAGTAGGTCAAATATTGAGTATCATTTATCGATGCTAACGCAGCACAAACACCACAATAGTTGAGTTTTTCACCTGCTACATACTGCGCTATATTTTCAATGTTTTCATCAGTACTTACAACGTAGCCTACACGTAAGCCAGCCATAGCATGAATTTTAGAAAATGTTTTAAGTAATACAATGTTTTTATATCCTTGTGTAATAAATTTGTCTGCTGATTCAAAATTAGGATCATTAACAAATTCAGCATATGCTTCGTCGAAAATAAAGATTGTGTTTTTAGGTTTACTTGATATCCATGATTCGATCTCATTAATGCCAAACACAGTCGAAGTTGGATTATTTGGATTAACTAAATAAACAATAGAAAATCCTTGATAGTCTTCAACCGCTTTTTTTAAGCCTGTGATATCAATTTTCCAATCGGATAAACATGGAACTTTGGTTATTTTTAAATTAAAAATTTTAGCAAAATGCTCGCCATCACCATAGGTAAGTTCCGGTATAACTAATTGCGTATTAGGTTTGATAAAAGCAGAAATAGTACTACGGATACCTTCTGATGATCCCGCTGTTAAAAGGATTTGCTTTTCACTAACATGGTGATGTTGCGCCAATGCTTTATTTAATAGCGGCATTTCAGCTTTTGCATATCTATTAGCTTTAGGAACAGCATCAATGGCAGCTTGCTTAGCACTTGGTGACATGCCTAGTGTATTTTCGTTAAAGTTAAGTCGAACAGGATTAGTAGCATCTGGCGTGACAACTTTATTCACCATGGGTAGTGAGAATGAGATTGTTTTTTGTACATTTTGTGCATACGCTTTTGCTAGCAGTTGATTAACCGATAATCCAGCTATTGCTGCACTTGAAAATGTGATTAATTTTCTTCTACTGATATTTAAGTTAGACATCATGATTCACCTCATGTTTAATTGATCCTTATTGGGTCAATTATTAATTAAGCAAAAATAATACCAAGTTTTTAATGTTCAATAGAGAGCTTGATTTATGTGGTAATAACGACGAAAAATGAGAGATGATGTTGTTGCTATCAGTATATGTTGATTTGAATATGCACAATATTGGTGCTTTATTGCTCAAGAAAGTGTATAAAAAGGACCGTTATAAATAACAGTCCTTTGGAGGTTTTTGTCAATTACTGTTAGCTATCCGCTGGTGTTTCGATATCTGAAAAGGTTGCCAGCATCTGCAAAAACTGATATTTAGAATCCACCATTTTGGTTGAACGCTCATGCAAGGTATTAGCAATTACAGGTTCAAGTGTTTCTAAACGGCGGAAACGCTGTTCTTTTAATAATATACCAGTTAATGACTCGCTGTTTGGCGCTTTTGAATCTAACACCAAAGCTGGCTTGCCTTCTGCCATACGGCGTGGGTCGTAACGATATAAAGGCCAGAATCCTGATTTAACTAAATCTTTCATCTGCTCATGTGATTTAGCAAGATCATAGCCATGTTCTTCACAAGGACTATAAGCAATAATGAGCGATGGTCCATCATATGCTTCAGCTTCTTGTAAGGCTTTAAGCGTTTGATTTAGTTGCGAACCTAACGCAATTTGTGCCACATATACATGTCCGTACATCATTACACTCACACCAAGATCTTTACGGGCTTTATGCTTGCCTAAATCAGCAAATTTTGATACCGCGCCCATTGGGGTGGCTTTTGATTGTTGACCTCCTGTATTAGAATAACACTGGGTGTCTAGCACCAATACATTTACGTTATCAGTTAAGCTCATGACATGATCAAGCCCACCAAATCCAATATCGTAAGCCCAACCATCACCGCCAATAGCCCAAACTGATTTATCAACCAAGTAGTTTGCATCTTGGATCAACTCTTGTGCTTGAGCTGAGTCTAGGTGAGCAAGCTGTTCACGTAATAACTCGATTTGTTGGCGTTTTTCAGCGATAGATGTCTCTGATGATTTTAATGCTATGACAATCTCGGGCGAAATGTCACCAGCAACAGAATCAAGTAAGCGCAATGCACGTTTTTTATGTTGATCATAAGTAATGCGATACCCTAAAGCAAATTCAGCATTATCTTCAAATAACGAATTTGCCCAAGCCGGTCCACGACCATCTCGATCAGTTGTGTAAGGTGACGATGGAAGATTACCACCATAAATTGATGAACAGCCTGTGGCATTCGCAATTGCTAAATGATCGCCATAAAGTTGTGTTAACAATTTAATATATGGTGTTTCACCACAACCAGCACAAGCACCTGAATATTCAAATAGCGGTGTAAGTAATTGCGATGTACGCACATCAATGCGTTCAAGCGTATTAATATCGCGATCTGGCAATGCCATAAAGTAGTCAAAATTGGTGCGCTGAGTATCAAGGTTGTCGATACGCGATTGCATGTTAATTGCTTTAATTGCAAAATTATTGCGATCACGAGCAGGGCAAACTTCGACACACAAATTACAGCCTGTACAATCTTCTGGTGCAACTTGCAACACATAGCGTTGACCTTTCATATCACGGGCTTTGACTTCAAGCGAGCTTAATGAGTCTGGTGCATTAGCCATATCATCGGGCGCAACAACTTTTGCACGAATGGCAGCATGTGGGCAAGCAACTGCACAGTGATTACACTGAGTACATAGTTCGGGTTGCCAAATAGGAATTTCTTCAGCAATGTTACGTTTTTCCCATTTGGTTGTGCCTATTGGCCATGTACCATCGGGTGGTAATGCTGATACTGGTAAGCTATCCCCCAAACCAGCTAACATAGCAGCAGTGACTGTTTTAACAAAATTAGGCGCGTTAGCTGGCACAATTGGAGGCATCATGGCACTACTTTGGTCAACACAACTAAGTGGAATTTGCTCAAGCGAAGCAATAGCCAAATCAAGTGCTTTCCAGTTATTTTCAACTAAATCTTGTCCTTTACTGCTATAACTTTTTGCAATGACTTCTTTTAATTGGGTAATATTAAAATCATTTTTAAAAATTCCAGCTAGGTGAAAAAACGCCGCCTGCATAACGGTATTAATTCTTGCCCCCAAATTACATTCACGAGCAATTTTTGCTGCATTAATGATATAAAAATGTGCTCGTTTTTGAATTAATTGCACTTGGACTTCTTTAGGAAGGCGGTGCCAAATTTCATCTTTGCTGTACGGTGTGTTAAGCAAAAAGATACCATCGTCTTTTAATTTATCAACAATTTGATATTTATCGATAAACTGGTCTTGGTGGCAGCCAATAAAATGGGCACTGGTAATTAAATAAGGGGAATCAATTGGCTCTAGGCTAACTCGTAAGTGCGAAGTAGTCAAACCACCTGCTTTTTTAGAGTCATAAACAAAATACCCTTGTACATAAAAAGGCGAACTATCACCGATAATTTTAATATTATTTTTGGTTGCCGATACTGTGCCATCACTACCAAGTCCATAAAATAGGGCTTCAAGAGCGGATTTTTGTGGAATAGATTGTTCGGGTAGCGGTAAAGAGAGCCCAGTTATATCATCATAAATACCAACGGTAAATCGTGATTTAGGTTTATCTAATCCCAGTTCGTTAAAAATGGCAAGTACACAACGAGGATCAAACTCTTTAGACGATAGCCCATAACGCCCACCTACAATGATCGGCATGCTGGTACGTTCGCCGCGCGATAAGCTTTCAGCAAATGCAGTTATAATATCTAAATAAAGTGGTTCAGCTTGAGATCCAGGCTCTTTGGTTCTATCAAGAACAGCAATTTTATTCACAGTACTTGGAATAATCTCTAGCAAATGATTGGCAGAAAAAGGGCGGAATAATCTAACTGTTACCACACCGACTTTTTCGTTTTGTTTAAGTAATACATCAACCACTTCTTTGGTGGTGCTTGCCCCCGATCCCATCACCACAATAATGCGCTCGGCATCACTCGCACCATAATATTCAAAAGGTTGATACTTTCTGCCAGTTTCTATTGCAAAAGCGTCCATAGCATCAACAACATGTTGATAGACATTATCATAATAGGTATTTATTGCTTCACGACATTGAAAGTAGGTATCTGGATTAGCTGATGTACCGCGTGTTACTGGGTTATCAGGTGTTAAAGCACGCGAGCGATAGGCTTTAATGGCTTCGTGTGGTAATAAGTTACGGATTTGGTCATCGCTAATTGGATAGATTTTATTAACTTCGTGTGACGTTCTAAATCCATCAAAAAAGTGAATAAAAGGTACGCGACTATTAAAGCTGGCCATTTGCGAAATTAGGGCAAAATCCTGCGCCTCTTGCACAGAACTTGAACAAAGCATAGCAAACCCCGTTTGCCTAATTGCCATAACATCAGAATGATCACCAAAAATTGAAAGGGCATGCGTTGCAACGGTACGAGCAGCAACATGCAAAACAAAAGGAGTCAGTTCACCGGCTATTTTATACAGCGATGGGATCATTAAAAGTAAACCTTGTGACGAAGTAAACGAAGTTGCTAGTCCACCTGTCATTAATGCACCATGAACAGTCGCAATTGCACCAGCTTCGGACTGCATTTCAATCACTCTTGGTGTATCACCAAATACATTTGGCCTGTTAAATTCAGCCCACGTCCCTGCCTGTTCGGCCATTGTTGAACTTGGAGTAATTGGGTAAATAGCAATAACTTCGTTTGCACGATAAGCGACGGATGACACCGCGCTGTTAGCGTCTGATATGATCATTAAAAAACCTTTTATTTTAAAGTATTACGACATCACTTTGTTATAATATTTTCTGCTATTGTACCAAAAAGTCAGATTGCTTTGAGCTATTTTTATATTAAATTTTTGAGTAAAATCGTTGGAATTGTAAGCTAAAGGATAGACGAATGATAAAGATATAAAAAATAAAACAATGATATATCGGTAATTAAATTATGGGGCATTATTTAAATCGATAAAACTTGAAATAGTCTAAATAGATATTATTCAACTTGTTTAAAGTTGAATAATATCTCAAATAGAATACTCACTACTTAATAATAACACGTTCACTTGATGTAGCGTGCTTAATTTCACCTAATAACCACGCTTTTTCACCATGGTTATTTAGTAAGTTAATTGCTTTATCGGCTGATTGTTTAGGTAATGCGATAATTAAACCGACACCACAGTTAAAAGTTCGGTACATTTCGTGACGACTAACATTGCCAGCTTGTTGTAGCCAATCAAATATGGCTGGCCATTGCCAACTTGATTCATTGATGACTGCTTGAGTATTGTCAGGTAAAACACGCGGAATGTTTTCCCAAAATCCACCACCGGTAATATGGGCAATGGCGTGCACCTCAACTTGAGCGATAAGATCAAGGACAGACTTGACATAGATCTTAGTGGGTGCAAGTAGGTGATCAGCAAGTGGTATGCCGTCTAATTGTTCGGTTATTGGGTTTACACCACTGACTTCGATAATTTTACGCACTAATGAATAGCCATTAGAATGAGCGCCACTTGAAGCTAATGCAATTAATGCGTCACCGTTTTGCACTTTACTGCCATCAATCATTTTAGATTTTTCAACGACGCCAACGCAAAATCCAGCTAAATCATAATCATTATTATGGTACATACCCGGCATTTCGGCCGTTTCACCACCCACTAAAGCGCACCCTGATTGTTTACATCCCTCGGCAATGCCAGTAACTACAGTCGTTGCAACATCAACATTAAGTTTGCCTGTAGCATAATAATCAAGGAAAAATAAAGGTTCGGCACCTTGCACAATCAAATCGTTAACACACATGGCTACTAAATCAATACCAATTGATTCATGACGGTTTAAATCCATTGCAAGGCGTAATTTAGTCCCTACACCATCAGTGCCAGATACTAATATCGGCTCTTTGTATTTTTGAGGAATAGCACATAGTGCACCAAAGCCGCCTAGTCCACCCATAACCTCTGGTCGTGTAGTTTCTTTAACGACAGATTTGATGCGATCAACAAGTTCATTGCCAGCATCAATATCGACACCAGCATCTTTGTAACTGAGAGATTTATTATTTGACACAGCAAGCAATCCTTACAATAGAAAGTAGATGATTATTTTAGCAAGGATGAAATTTAATGGCGATTAATTATTGATAAAATAACTAATTTATTAAAAATCGCTAATTATTTTCAAACCAACTTTCTAAAATAATGATGGCTGAAGTTGCATCTACATGACCTTTTTCTAATGCACGATAACCACGAGAAGCAAAAATGTGGGATTTTGCTTCAACGGTTGATAATCGTTCATCTTGTAAATGAACTTGATAACCAAACATGCCATGTAAACGATTGGCAAATTTACGCGCTCTTGCTGTCAGCGGTTGTTCGCTGCCATCCATATTTAACGGTAATCCCACTACTAAAAAGTCAGGTTTCCACTCATTTAAAACTTTTTCGATAGCTTGCCAATTAGGAATACCATCGCGAGCTTTAAACGAGCATAAAGGATTGGCGGTTTTAGTGATATCTTGACCAATAGCAGCGCCAATACTTGCCGTGCCAAAATCAAATGCAATAATGGTTGCCATAGGTTATGCATTACCCATTTGGTGTGAGATAGTGTTCATATTGACGCCAAGCGATTCAGCGGCTTTTTGCCAACGCTCCTCAATAGCGACTTCATAGATAATTTGGGGAGCAGCATCGGCAACTAACCAATCATTACGGGCAATTTCGTCTTCTAGTTGCAATGATTGCCAACTTGAATAACCTAATGCTAAAAAGATATCTTGAGGTTGCTGGGGAGAACCAATTGATTTAAGCGCATCAATCGAAGTGCTAATCATCACATCATCCGAAATCTGAATGCTTGAAGCAAATCCTTGCTGGGGTGTATGTAAAATAAATCCTTGCTCTTCGGCAATTGGTCCACCACAAAATACAGGATACTCTAATTCAGCACAACTTGTTGGCGAAGTAATTTCTAATCGTGTAAGGACGGTTGCTACGTTAAGTTCCATAATTGGTTTATTTATTATAATGCCCATGGCGCCATCGCGATTATGTTCACAAATATAAATAACCGAATGGCTAAACAACGAGTCATCAAGTGTTGGCATAGCAATAATAAAATGATCTTTTAAATTCATAGGTTCACGTTTCGGTAAATTTTATAAAGCACATTTGCCAATTTTTACGTTGTGTTCAACATGACAGCGCATTAATAATTCAGGTTCATTGGTTTCTTCATTGATCGATTCTGAAACAATATCAAAATTCTGAGCAAGATAAAAATCAATCGCTGCACTATTTTTTTTATAAACATGCACTAATAATTCGTTGTGGCGTTGTTTTGCCTTGTTAACTAATGCGTGACCGATTCCTTGCCGACGGTGATCTTGATCAACAAACAGTCCTGAAATATAGTTTTCGGTTAAACCAATAAATCCTTGTACGCCGTTAAGATCTTGCACGTATAAAGTGGACATTGGAATCAGCATTTTTACTAAATCGTAATTTTGTTTAAAAAATTCTGGATTGATAAATTCATGAGCTTGCAAATTACCTTGCAACCATATTGCCATTACGCTGTTTAAATCTTCGGGCTTATATTCTCTAATCATTGCTTAACTCTTTTTATTTAATCGATGTTCAATTGCGTCCATTAACATACCGGTGATTGACAGGTCGGGATTGGCGGCTTCAATTTCGCGAATGCAAGTTGGGCTGGTAACGTTAATTTCAGTTAACTTATCACCAATAATATCAAGTCCTACAAATAGTAGACCTTTTTCTTTTAAAACTGGCGCGATGCTTTTAGCAATGTGCCAATCACTTTCGCTTAATGCCCTCACTTCACCATGCCCTCCTGCTGCAAGATTGCCGCGAGTTTCACCTTTCTGTGGGATTCGTGCTAAGCAATAAGGTACAGGCTCGCCATCGACGACTAAAACACGTTTATCGCCGTCTTTAATCGCAGGAATAAAGTTTTGAGCCATGCAATAACGAGTGTTATGTTCGGTTAAGGTTTCAATAATCACTGAAACATTAGGATCGTCTTGTTTGATTCTAAATATAGATGAGCCACCCATACCGTCAAGAGGTTTTAAAATGATATCATGATGTGTTTGGTGGAATGCTTTAATATGCTGAGTTTGACGAGTAACCAGTGTCTCAGGGGTAAACTCGGCAAACCATGCAGTAAAGAGCTTTTCGTTACAATCGCGCAAACTTTGTGGCTTATTCACTACTAATACACCTTTGGCTTCTGCACGCTCTAAAATATAAGTAGCATAAATATATTCAGTATCAAAAGGGGGATCTTTACGCATTAAAATAACATCAAGGTCAGTTAATGGTATGCTCTGTTCTTCGCTTACATCAAACCAATGATGATTATCGTTATAAACTGTTAATGTGCGTGTTGTTGCATAAGCTTCGCCATTTCGTAAGAAGAGATCATTCATCTCCATATAAAAAAGTTGATATCCACGTTTTTGTGCTTCATGTAGCATGGCAAAACTGGAATCTTTTTTAATTTTGATATGACTAATGGGATCCATTACAATGCCCAGTTTTATCATGATGACTCCTTACTGATGTTATCTTGTTTAATTGGATTTTATACTAAAACGTTGATATTTTCTGAAACTTCTTAACAGATGTTTTATGGTCATACTCAACGCGGTGCTTTGTGATATCATACTCGCTACAAGCGCAGTTGCAAAGTAATCATTACTTATCATCTGTATTTTGATGTATTTATCCAAGATCACCTAAATGCACTTGCAAAGCCGTTATTGCTGTTAGTGCTGCCGTTTCGGTACGCAAAACGCGTGGGCCGAGCAAAATATCGGTAAACTGATAATTATGTGTCATGCTAATTTCATTAGCGGACAACCCGCCTTCTGGTCCAATCAGCAAATGGATTTGCGTATGTTCATTGCAGAGCTGTTTTATACCATGTTTTGCTTTAGGATGTAAATTAAGCTTTAATCCAGTAGTTAAGTTAGCACACCAACTTTCTAATTTCATGACAGGTTTAATTTCAGGGATTATGTTGCGACCACACTGTTCACAGGCAGAAATAACGATTTTTTGCCATTGTTGAACTTTTTTTTCTAGCCTGCTTTCATCAAGCTTGACACCACAACGTTCAGAAAGTAGGGGAGTAATACTACTGACACCCAATTCAACCGATTTTTGAATAGTAAATTCCATTTTTTCACCACGAGAAATAACTTGCCCTAAATGAATTTCTAATGGCGATTCACGATTATCCAAAATTCTTGTTGCTGTTTTTACCGTAACTGATTTTTTATTGATTTCCTGTATAACAGCAGGAATAATATGGTTTGAACCATCAAATAGAATAATATTTTCACCTACTTTCATGCGTAATACGCGAATAAGATGGTTAAATGCATTATCATCTAAAGTAATAACGCTATTTTGTTCAATAGTAAAAGGCTGAAAAATTCGAGTCATAATTACATATATATTATATTATTTGAAATAAATTATAGCGTAATTTATCAAGATTCGGTAATCTCTATTTACTGTAACTAGGCTTTTGGAATCAGGTATGAACACATATAGCAAAGATAGAGTATTAATTGAAGGATTAACGGTTTTAACCACCATTGGTGTATATGATTGGGAAAAGACCATTAAGCAAAAGTTAATTCTTGATCTTGAAATGGCATGGGATAACCAACCAGCTGGAGAAAGTGATAATGTTTCTCTTTGTTTAGATTATTTTAAAGTTAGTCAAAGCATCACACAATTTATTGAATCCTCGACATTTGAACTTATTGAATGTGTAGCAGAAAAAGTTGCTAAAATGATTATTAAACAATTTTCTGTTAATTGGCTTAAAGTTAAAGTATCTAAACCAAATGCGATAGTTAATGCTCAAAATGTTGCCGTAGTCATTGAACGGACGGCCAATTGTTAAACTACTCGTTGTAAAAAAGATTGTAACGATGACAAAACAAAAGCAAGATTTAACGCCTAAAAAAATGCATCATACAGCTAAAGGAGTTCGGCACCATGGATCTTTTAAAATTAAAATAGGTGAGTTTTTGCGTTGGCGTTTAGCGCGTAAAGTGTTACCGCCTAAAGTAGGTTATCAAACCTTTAATCAGACATGGTTTGAACCAATAGACTTTAGCTTATCAGGCGATAGGGTTTGGTGGATTGGTCATTCAACAACCTTAATTCGTTTAGGTGGCAAAATGATATTGACCGATCCTATCTTTTCTAAACGGGCTTCACCCTCACAATTAATTGGGCCCAAACGCCGAACACCGCCAGCGCTAAACATCGATCAACTACCACAAATAGATTTTATCGTGATTTCACATAATCATTATGATCACCTTGATTATCACAGTATACGCCAATTACTTGTGCGTTTTCCTCATATTGTGATGATGGTTCCTCTTGGTTTAAAACGAACATTATTAAGATGGGGTGCCAAGTGTGTTAATGAACTAGATTGGTGGGAGCGGGTAACTGTTGATGGGCTTAGTTTTTCGGCAACACCTGCTATACACTGGAGCAATCGTGGGTTATTGGATGTAAATAAGGCATTGTGGTGTGGTTGGATGATTCAATCTAATAGTGATAATCAAAATCAATTAACAACAGTCTATTTTATGGGGGATACATGTTATTCTTCTGAACTAAAAGCAATTGCTCAGCGTTTCCCTTCAATTGATTTGGCATTAATTCCCATTGGTGCTTATGCGCCACGTTGGTATATGCAATCACAGCATATCGATCCAAAACAAGCTGTGCAATTGTATGATGAATTACAATGCCTTTCAGCTGTTGCTATCCATTGGGGGGCATTTGAACTTGCAGACGAATCGTTAGATGAACCCCCTGAATTATTAAGTGAACTTCGAGAAGCGCGCACTTTTCATCTTGTAAAAATAGGCGGTTCTTTAGCTATCAATCGCATCAATTCTAGATTAAAATAATCTAAATAAAAACAAACGTAATACGGTTAATTTTTTATACGTTTGCCAAAAAAGGAGAAAGAAATGAAAGCGGTAGTTATTGGATTATCTTGTTTAATGTTTAGCTTAACGTTAGTCGGATGTGGAGGAAAAAACGACAAAGGCAAAACCTACCATTGGTCAAAAGCTCACGGAGTTTTAGAAGATTGTCGTGGCGTTATGAATAAATCACAACAATGTGAAGCTAATTCAAACAATCAACAATATCTATTTAAAATCGATAAATACTAATATGAGCGCATGGCTTATTTATGCTTTGCTTTCCGCTATTACTGCGGCATGTGTTGCTATTTTAGGAAAAATTGGCTTACAGCATCTTGATGCCAACACGGCAACAGCCATCCGCGCTATTGTGATGGCTATTTTTTTAGTTGGTGTGGTTGCTATTCAAGGTAAACTTAACCTTATCAATACCTTTTTTAATGATAAAAAGGCATTACTCATTATTGTATTGAGCGGTATTGCTGGCGCGCTATCTTGGCTATTTTATTTTATGGCGATCAAAGAAGGCAAGGTGTCGCAAGTTGCACCAATCGACAAGTTAAGTGTGGTTTTTGCCGTTGTGTTTGCCGCTGTTTTATTTGGTGAAAAGATCTCGTTGTTAGCTGGCGTTGGTGTCGCTATGATTGCAGTTGGTGCGATATTAGTGGCGTTATTTTAATCATGCGCCAATTTGTTGCTATAGCTAAATTGTAGGAAAATGCCAAGTTGTTTACACTTCATGGCTAAAATAATCCTCTAAAAACGCATAAGGCGTTTTCCCTGAAATCGCCTTATGCGGTTTAACGGTATTATAAAAGTTAATAAATCGCTTAAATTTTTGTTGCCTATCTTTTTCGCTGAATATTTGCTGATTATGCCACATCGCAATTCAAAGTTCGTATCACTCTTTCCACTTTGCCATTCGTTTGTGGGTAAGTTGGTTTGGTAAATTTTTGATTGATGCGATGATAATTACCTATTTTAACAAATAGGTGTTCACTTGTGCCTTGATATTCACGTCCATTATCGGAATAAATACATTAAATGGTATATTATTCTTTATCAATAAAATTTATTAACTCATTAAATTCAAAATAATTTCATGCTGAAACGGTATAGAATCCTGAATATTTTTAACAAAAATTGCGCCTTTTTAATAAAGAAATACCTTGTTTTATTGCTAACTATGTTATAACTATAAGAAATTTAAAGATTAATTGGTAGAATAAAAAAAGCGCCATATTCTCTATCTTATTTTTAATATTAATTTAATAAAAACAATGTTTTATAAAATCATTGTTATTTTAAGAGCAATTAAAAAAGTTGGTAGAAATTTAAACTAAAATATTTTAATTATAAAACAAAATGTTATAATTGGTCTGTTCCCTATGCACATAGGGATAAACCGCACCACCGATGGGCACGTTGTTAATTGACGAACTGTTCCCTATGCACATAGGGATAAACCGAATACGGATTTTCTTTTCAATCTAAATCAAAACTGTTCCCTATACACATAGGGATACACCGCATGGATGATGTTGAGACAACTTCTTTGGGATAAATATTTAGAGTATAAAGAATGGAATGGCAACACATTTTCAAACAAAAAATGAAGGGGGTAAATGTTTTTTTAATTCGACGGGAGGCAAGTAGCCTAACGAAGAATGTAATCGTTTCTGATTATACCAATAGGCATAAGCCGAAAAATCGCGTTGTAACTCAGCTGTTGAGTTGAAACGTTGGCCTTTTACAAACTCGGTTTTAATTGTTTTAAATGTCGCTTCTGCTACCGCATTGTCATGTTAGAGAATTTGCTATAATTCCCTAACTCGGACTGGTCACTATAGCTATTTTGAACATCTAAGCTGCACATGCCCGAAATACCCAATCCATTCCACCAACCTAAACAAAAGCCTCAATATTAGGCAAAAAATTGTCAGGAAATATATTGATTTCATTTTATTTTTTGTTTATTAATAATATTTCAATCTATTAAAGCATTTCATAAAACTTAATCAAAGTCACTCCTAAATAATTTTCACCAAAAAATCCCCCAAAAAAACTAGCCAAGCTTTTTTAAAACGGTTATACTTTCACCGATTTCAATATTCAGCTTATTTAATAAGCAAATAGATATAAAAAATCTAAATAAAACATAAATTTACTTGACAGGTGAAGTGTAATGCATTATCATTTTAGACACCAGACACCAGACACCAGCACTGGCAAACCAATGTCTTAAATTTATCAAATAGACGCATCAGGTGCGTTTTTCCTCTTGCCTCGTTTATATTCTCGAAGTTATTTCTCAAATTACTCTCAAAATTATCTCGAAAAAAACCGTTGGCGTTGGCGGTGTTATTATTGTCATGTTTATGGCATTTGCCAGCATTAGCGGGTCCAAATGGTCGAGGGAATAATCGTAGTGATGCTATAATATTCCCGCCGTCGAGCCCCCCAGCAACTGTCAGGTTCGTTACTCCAACGTTGAAAGTAGGATTTCCAAACCGATACATCACTGACATATGGGACGATGATTTTGGATACATCGTTAAAGACATCAATCCCGCATCATACGCGCTTAATTTCCCGACTACGGGGGCAAATAGATTGTATTTTGATTTAATCATATACGGCTATGGTGATGTTGATGGATTGACATGGATGCCCGTGACGCATGAAGGAATTACCGCGACAGTAAAACCGATAACAAGAATGGAGAGTTGGGTTCACAATCGGGATTGGATTTTAAACAAAAATCCATTTTCATACGCGCGCGTGACGCTAACAGGCCCTGATGCAAACGCTCAATGGGGTAATCCCCATCCAAGTCGAATTCCAGTGCCAAGGTTACCGCAAACTTTCGAGTTAGTGGGTAAAGATAGTAATGGTGAAGAGGTAGTAAAATATGGATTTGTTCTACAAAAGTGGTTTGTGCACCGAGAATGGCGCGGAGAAGCCTCATATATTCGTGATTATTCTGAGGCTGTTGCTTGGTGTGGAGGGTTAGGTTATCGAGTGCCACAGGTGAAAGAGTTGACTAACGCAGTCTGCGATTTTCATAGCTGTGAAGGGGCTATTGGAGCCACGCCGCCCTCAACTGGTAATTTTAGCTTGCATTGGATAGGAGCAGGATTCTTTTCGGAATGGGGAGATATGAACGCTTACCGCAGCGCAAACTTCGGCTATACCGGCTTCTGGACGAGCGACACTACGACATGGGGAAATCGACTCCAATATACGGTAGGTCCAAACGGTTACATAAATTACGGCCGCGCGGATTATTCCTTAGAGCTTGCTATTTGCACTACTCCTTAGTTTTTTAGCATTTACTTCTTAACTCTTAAGGTCGCGGTTGGGTTTATGGTGCTAATTAAGGATAAGTTATTAAATTCCTATAGCTAACTATTAGACACATAATAGTTAGCTATAGTTTACACCACAACTTAATGAAGTAACTGATTAAACAGCTCAACTGTCACCATTTCGCCTTTGTTGACATGACCACGATCTTGTTCAAGCACAATAAAACAGTTAGCTTGGTTAAATGACTGCGTAATATGTGAACCTTGTTGACCGGTTGTTGTTACTTCTAACTCACCTTGTTCATTAATTTGTAGTATTCCTCTTTGAAAATCTAATCGCCCGATTCTTTTTTTGACGCTAGTTGCAATTTTTACTTTGAAAGATAAATCGATTGATGTGAGTTGTTGTCCTGAAAGCACTAAAATTAGTGGTTGTACCAATTGATAAAAAGTCACTAAAGTTGAAACTGGATTACCAGGTAAACCACAAAATAGCGCATTGCCAATTTTGCCAAAGGCGAAAGGCTTGCCTGGTTTCATTGCAATCTTCCAAAAATTAATTTGTCCTAATGTTTCAAGTGCTGTTTTGGTATAATCGGCGTCCCCCACCGAAACACCACCACTGGTTATCACTAAATCCGCTTGGTTAGATGCGGTTATTAGCGCTTGTTTTATTTGGGTTGGGTCATCAGGAATAATGCCGAGATCAACGATTTCACAGTTAAGTTTGGTTAATAATAATTTTAGTGTGAAGCGGTTGCTGTCATAAATAGCGCCATTGCCAGATAATGGCTGACCAATTGGCGTTAACTCATCACCAGTTGATAAGATAGCAACTTTTAATTTTTTAAAGACAACAAGATCACTAATACCGAATGTTGCAAGTGTCGATAGTGTTGGTATCGTTAATTTAGTCCCTTTGTTGACTGTGATCGCACCTTTTTTAACATCTTCACCTATACGACGAATATTATCGCCAGCTTTTATATTACCTAAAAAGGCAATCCCCAAATCAGATTTTTCAGTCTGCTCTTGCATAACAACGGTATCAGCATCATTAGGCACAGGCGCACCTGTCATAATACGCAAACAAGTACCTTTTGGCCAATTAAGATTGCTTATATCATCGCCCGCAAAAATCGCCCCTGCTTGTGGTAACAACGTTGATTGTTTAAGATCCGCTAATCGAATCGCATAACCATCCATCGCAGAATTATCAAACCGTGGCACATTAATCGGTGAAATCACATTCTCAGCAGTGATTCGATCTAGCGCATCAAATAGTCCGACTTTTTCGCTAGTGAGTGATTTTACGGTTGATACGCTTTGTAGTACTTGCTGTTTGGCTTGTTGAAAAGTGAGTAACATAACAGTGGGCTGTCCTTATATTTACCAATCTATTATTGGATCAGTTGACAAGAAGTTTCAGGTAACACTACGTTTAAGTAAAAAATAAATTTTATATCAATATTAATTAGTGATTATGAACATCAATATAACAACGTCGCCAAAAGGCGACGTAAAATAATCAGCTATACATTAAATAAGAAGTTCATAATATCGCCATCTTGCACGATATAATCTTTACCTTCAGCGCGCATTTTGCCTGCTTCTTTAGCGCCTTGTTCGCCACCGTATTTAATAAAATCATCAAAAGCAATGGTTTGAGCACGAATAAAGCCTTTTTCGAAATCGGTATGAATTTTTCCTGCTGCTTGTGGTGCGGTATCGCCAACCGAAATTGTCCACGCACGAACTTCTTTAACACCTGCGGTGAAATAAGTTTGCAGGTTAAGTAAGCTGTATCCTGCGCGAATCACTCGATTTAAGCCAGGTTCGGTTAAGCCTAAATCTTGCATAAATTCATCACGATCGGCATCATCCAGTTCGGCAAGTTCTGCTTCAATTGCCGCACAAACAGGGACTACCACAGCTTTTTCTTGTTCAGCTATCGCTTTGACTTTATCTAAATAAGGATTGTTTTCAAAACCATCTTCATTCACATTAGCGATATACATGGTCGGTTTTAAAGTTAAAAAGCTCAAGTATTTAATTGCATCAAGTTCTTCTTTACTTAAATTTAGTAACAATAACTTTTTACCTTGTTCTAAGTGTGGTAAACACTTTTCAAGGATTTCTAACTCAAATTTAGCGTCTTTATCGCCACCTTTAGCGCGTTTTTGCAGGCGTGTTATTGCACGTTCGCAAGCTTCAAGGTCGGATAGGGCAAGTTCGGTGTTAATAATTTCGATATCTTCAGCAGGATCTATTTTGCCTGCGACGTGAATAATATTGTCGTTTTCAAAGCAACGCACAACATGACCGATCGCTTCGGTTTCGCGAATGTTAGCCAAAAATTGATTTCCTAAACCTTCACCTTTTGATGCGCCTTTAACTAAACCAGCAATATCAACAAATTCCATGGTGGTTGGCAACGTGCGCTGAGGTTTGACAATTTTAGCCAGTTCATCTAAACGTGGATCGGGCATTGGTACAACCCCAGTGTTTGGCTCGATAGTACAAAATGGAAAGTTAGCTGCCTCAATACCTGCTTTGGTTAGTGCGTTAAAAAGCGTTGACTTCCCTACATTGGGTAGTCCGACAATCCCACATTTAAATCCCATACTGTTTGTTACCTTTTGTCATAAAATGTCTTAAAAATAAGGGGCGATTATATACTAAATTGTGCTATTTGTGCCAATATTCTTATCGATAGATCAACCAATAAATGTCAGAATTACTCACGTTATTTACAGTAATTTGAGAAACGACTGTAATGAATATCCATAAAACAGTATCCCAGACAAAAGATAAATTGTTTAAATTATAAAGAAAATAATTGTCACCGATTTGGCTAAACGTTTTATGGTTAGGCATCCAACCATTTATCGCATGAAAGACCTTATAAGACATTAAATAACAAGACGCCCATTGCATATAAAACACGAAAGCAGGTGGCGTTATTTTTTAGGTGATTTGTGTGCTCACGATGGGGTAGTTACATAACTGTTCATTTTTTAAGTTATATTTTTTGTAAAAAATATTCAGGATTCTATACCGTTTGGTACTTAATTGAGCATTTGCGGTTTTTCATTTGTTAAAATGTATGCTCACCTCGTATCAATTAAAAATTTACAAAATCTATTATCTTTCAAATGAATGGGTAAGTGGTAAGCGCAATACCGACTTTAATGATGATGTGGCATAATCAGCAAATTGTTAGCGGTTCAAACGAAAGAAAGCAAAAGTTTGAGCGATTTTTGCAAAACGCCTTATGCGTTTTTAGATGATTATGTTAATCATGAAGTGTAACAGCTAGTCGTTTTGCTACACATTAAACAGATTGGCAATAATCATCTTACTTGTACTCAGTTATGGCTTGCCATAAATCGTTGTTAAAAATTTTGGTTATAAATGTTTTTTATAAGCACTGTTTAGCGGTTTCATTATTGCTCTGCATCTAAACCAATTTGGTAAAGTTGGTTTTTTTTCAGTCCATAGATCTCAGCAGTGATAGCGGCTGCTTTTTTGAGTGGTAGCTCTTTTTGTAATAATTTAAGCGTACTAATTACCTTTTGATCGATATCATTCTCTGTTTTTGCATGGCCTTCAACGATCAGCACAAATTCACCTTTTTGTCTGTTAGTATCTTCATTTAACCATTCAATTAACTGGCTAACGGTAAAACTGACAATGGTCTCCCACGTTTTGGTCAGTTCTTTAGCTAATACAATGTGTTTATTAGCGCCAAAAATAGTTTGCATATCACTAAGCGCGTCTAGCAGACGGTGTGTTGATTCATAAAAAATCATTGTTCGTGGTTCGTCTAGTAATTTTATAAGGCAATCTTGGCGGGCTTTACTTTTAGCCGGCAAAAATCCTTCATAAGTAAACTTATCTGAGGGGAGTCCAGCAACTGATAAAGCAGCTATTGCAGCGCAGGCACCAGGGACAGGGACAACGTTTATTCCATTGTCTCGACAGGCTTTAACTAGATGATATCCCGGATCATTAATTAACGGCGTACCGGCATCTGAAATCAAAGCAATTGATAAGCCTGATTTAAGTTTTTCGATCAAAAAATTGGCTTTGTCTTGTTCATTATGGTCATGCAAGGCAAATAACTTTGCTTTAATGCCAAGATGTTGTAAAAGTAATCCGCTGTGGCGAGTATCTTCAGCCGCAATCAGATCGACACTTTTAAGTGTATTGATGGCTCTGAGCGTGATATCATCTAAGTTTCCAATGGGGGTGGCAACAATATATAAAGTCATTATTTTAAATCACATTAAATTTTTATAGAAATACGGTAAAGATACTGTACGACAGCCTATTTTATTGTATATACTCACTACTTTCAAAATAAATCCGACAAAGCCAAATAAATAGTTAATCAATAGCTGCAAAAAATAGCTCGCTTGTAGCAAAATTGCTCATGTACAGATTTAGCTTATATTTTGATTAACAATGGATTAACATAGATTAACAAATAGTGGCATTATGCTAACATAAATTGAATGCCAGCGGTTATAAATCACCAAATTTTGGATGAATTTATTGATTTAAGCTATAAGTCATCAATATAATAGCTTTTTGCTATAAAACCGCTAAAATGTGCTAATAAAACGGTATATATAAAAACGCTATTTAACACTAAAAATAGCGGAAAAAACAATATTCACGAATGAAAGGTGTTGCTTTGAAAAAAATACTTACATTAAGTTGCTTAAGTTTATTGATTGTTGCGTGTACACAAACAGAACAGGCTGAAATCGAAGATATTTCTGGCGCAGGAGGGGCGTCGACGTCTTCTGTTTATACCAAACCACCAGCAAATATTTCAACGAGTGGTCGATCTGCTCCTACGACTTATAATCCACCATCATCAAGACAGTCAACAGCGTCAAATTCTCATACCGCTAACAGCACTAGCAGTACTGGTACGGTAATTAGTAATGAGCGTATTGTTTATAACCGTAATTATGATGACATTCCAAAAGGTGGATATCAAGGTGACACCTATACAGTTAAGCGTGGCGATACTTTATTTTATATTGCGTGGGTAACTGGCAATGATTACCGTTCATTAGCAGCTAAAAATAATATCAAAGAACCTTTTGCCGTTAATGTTGGACAAGTATTAGATGTGAGTGGTGGAACTGTTGTGGTAACCAAACAAACCACAACAAACCATACACCAGCAAATAAAACAAATAGCAATAACTCAGCTATTGCAATTGGGCAAGCTAAAACCAAACCAACAATAACCAAAACAACAACTACTTCGATTACCACAACGGGTAAAAATCAAAAACCGACTACAACTCAAACAACTGAAACCATCATTGAACCTTTAGATGATTCCTCTAGTAGTGCAGCTGCAGTAAGCACATCAAAATCAAAAGTTTCTAATATTGCATGGCGATGGCCTGCACGCGGTAAGATTATTGAAAGATTCTCAAATGCAAGCAAAGGTATTGATATATCAGGCTCAGTTGGCGATAAAGTCATGGCCGCAGCTGATGGGCGGGTTGTGTATTCAGGCAATGCGTTACCGGGTTATGGCAATTTAATTATCGTTAAACATAATGATGACTATTTAACGGCGTATGCGCACAACCAATCTATATTAGTAAAGGAACAGCAGTTCGTGCGCGCGGGTGAACAAATTGCCACAATGGGAGCAACAGGCACTTCGTCGGTCAGATTGCACTTTGAAATTCGCTACAAAGCACAATCCGTTGATCCATTAAAATATTTATCAAAATAATAGACGTTTTGGGTTAATAGAAAAGGTTAACCCAAAACAGATGACATGCACGGCAATCACAGTGCATGTCTATAAACAAAATACACTAAAATTAAATTTACGTAATAAAGGAGTGATATTCATGGCTGTTAAAAAATTAGTGCTAATTCGGCATGGAGAGAGTGTTTGGAACCAAGAAAACCGTTTTTGTGGTTGGACTGATGTTGATTTATCTGACAAAGGCAATAAAGAAGCTGCTGAAGCAGGTAAATTACTAAAAAAAGAAGGTTTCACATTTGATTATGCTTACACTTCAGTATTAAAACGCGCCATTCACACATTATGGCACGTTTTAGATGAAGTCGATCAAGCATGGTTACCGGTTGAAAAAAGCTGGAAACTAAACGAACGTCACTATGGTGCATTACAAGGCTTAAACAAAGCTGAAACGGCAGCAAAATATGGTGATGATCAAGTAAAATTATGGCGTCGTGGTTTTGCAATCACACCTCCAGCGCTTGAAAAATCAGATGAGCGTTTTCCGGGGCACGATTCACGTTACAGCAAATTACCTGAATCAGAATTACCGTTAACTGAAAGTTTAGCATTAACGATTAAACGCGTATTACCTTATTGGGAGTCAACCATTGCGCCACGCGTTGCTAAAGGTGAACGTGTTATTATTGCCGCTCATGGTAACTCACTACGCGCGCTTGTAAAACATTTAGATAACATCAGCGATGATGATATTATCGAACTTAATATCCCAACGGGTGTACCATTAGTGTATGAATTTGACGACAACATGAAAGTCATTAAACACTACTATTTAGGTAATGCTGACGAAATCGCTGCCAAACAAGCAGCTGTTGCAAACCAAGGCAAAGCAAAATAATTATTCCCTAAACAAATAAAAAGGTAGGTTATTTAACTTACCTTTTTTATTGTCTACATTATGGCTTTTTATTCATTCAATTTTATTGATTTATTTTCATTTTGAGAGCGTTATTTTGTCTAAAATCTATTATATCTATGGCGTAATGAATGCCGGAAAATCCACCGAACTGTTGCAAATTGATCACAACTACTTAAGTAATAATATGCAAACGTTACTGCTCAAATCATCGGTCGACACGCGCGATTCGGCTGTCGAAATCGTCTCTCGTTTAGGATTACGTAAAAAGGCGTTACAGCTTGATGATACAACGGTTGATGATATTATTGATCACATCAAACAAAGCAACTATGCTTGTATACTCATCGACGAAAGCCAGTTTTTATCGCGCAATACTATCTGGAAGTTATCAGATGTGTGCGACGAATATGGCGTGCCAATCATGTTCTTTGGCATTAAAACCGATTATATGGGACACCTGTTTGAAGGATCTAAAACGCTACTTGAAATTGCCGATAATTTTAGAGAACTCAAAACCGTCTGTTGGTGTGGCAAAAAAGCGACTATGATCTTATTAGAAGGGCAAGATGGTCAAATTGTTAAATTTGGTAACTCCATCCATCTTGGTGACAGTGAATATCACTCGGTTTGTCGAAAACATTGGAAGGCTGGACAAATAAGACCTAAAGACTGATCATCTAAATATTTCACACTTATTTTGGTCTATAAATCACATTTATGCATGTGATGCTATAATATCGAAAAAGTGTGAATGATCTCTCATTTTTACGATTTTCTTTTATTGATTCTTTTTATTTTATGTCATATTAACTGAAACGATTCAGTGCTATTTTGTTAACCATGAGGGATCACCATGAAAATCAAAATTGTTTCATTAGCTGTAATACTTAGTTTGGTTAGTTATAACGCCAATGCTAAAGAATTTGTATTAACTGATAACGAAAAAGATATCGCTAAAGGTAATTGGTCGGTTTCGAGCCAAGATTTAGGTGTTAACGGTCAAAAATTCACTATTCAAAATACCGTACTTAAAGGCGGTAAACAAGATGGAACCGAACTTCTAACGATTTCTAGTGATAATTTCACGATTAAATTAATTCCAACACGAGGATTAGGTATCTTGTCTGTTGTTGGTGATGGTATCCGTATGGGATGGGACTCACCGGTAAATGAAGTTGTCAATCCTAAATATATCAACTTAGAAAGTCGTGGCGGGATTGGATGGCTAGATGGCTTTAACGAAATGATGGTTCGCTGTGGTTTTGAATGGACAGGTCATGCAGCGCAAGCTGATGGTATGATGTATACCTTACACGGTCGAGCTCAAAATACGCCAGTCTCTAAACTCATTGTGAATGTATCTGACAAGGCACCCTACACCATAACGGTTAAGGGGTTAATTAAAGAAAATACTTTCAAAAAAAGCAATCTCGAAACTTGGGCATCACTAAGTTATGTACCAGGAAGTCAAGAATTTACGGTTCATGATGTTGTCACCAATAAGAGTGATTATACCCGCGATTATCAGATCATCTATCATAGTAATTTTGGTACGCCGATTCTTGAAGAAGGCGCAAGGTTTGTTGCTCCAGTTAAGGAAATCTCACCATTTAACGACTATGCGAAAGGGGGGATTAATACATGGCAAACTTATCTAGGTCCAACAAAAGGCTTTGACGAAATGGTATTTAATGTCTATCCGTTTGCTGATGAAAATGGTCAAACACAGGTGATGGTAACCAATAAATTGGGTGATAAGGCCGCAGGTATTGCCTTTAATACTAAACAGTTACCCGTACTATCATTATGGAAAAACACTGATACCCTTAAACAAGGCTATGTTACAGGCTTAGAGCCAGGCACCAGTTTTGCTTATCCAGTAACTATCGAACGTGAGCAAAAACGTGTTCGTCAATTAGAGCCAGGGCAAAGTACAGAATTTACCTTAACTTATAGTTTATTGTCTAGCAAAGATGCTGTGTCAAAATATGAGCAAAAAATCAAAGCTATTCAAGGTAACCAAGAAACCAAAGTAGTTAATGAACCTATGGCTAAAGAGTAAACCATTACAAATGGCTATCAATCTATTGATAGCCATAAACATAATCAAATATGCTAATCCATCATTCCTTAATTTACTTATTATTAATGTAATAGGCATGCAAGTAGCCATCAGCTACTTGATTCGCTACCAATAGATAGGTATAGTCGTCTACTTTAATAGCTAGCTTTCATATGGCTTATTATTAAAATAAGGTTTCATTTGGCGACTGCTTAACATAATGATTAATGATTTTTATTGTAATTTGATATAGAGATAGACATGGCAACGCAGCGAATAATTATTGGCATTAGTGGGGCAACGGGTTTTGCTTATGGGATAAAAGCGTTAGAGCTTTTAAAACCGCTTGATATTCAAACACATTTAGTTATATCAAAAGCGGCACAAATAACGCGCGCTTACGAAGTGCCCAACACCAGCTTAGCGCAAATTGAATCACTGGCTGACAAAGTCTATCCTGTCAACAATATTGGCGCAGCCATAGCAAGTGGATCGTTTAAAACCATAGGTATGCTAATTACACCTTGTTCAATGCGAACGCTTGCTTCTATTGCACAGGGATTATCAGATAATTTACTCACCCGTGCTGCTGATGTTGTTTTAAAAGAGCGCCGCCGCTTGGTATTAATGGTTCGTGAGTCACCCCTAAATTTAGCTCATCTAAAAAATATGGAAACAGTTACACTTATGGGCGGTGTAATTTGCCCACCGGTGCCAGCACTATATCAGCATATTGCTAGCATTGATGATATTATTACCCACAGTGTCGCCAGAGCACTTGATTTATTTGGCATTGATATCCCGTCCCTGCCACGTTGGGGCGAAGATTTGCACCTGAACACTAAACCGAATAATGCCAGTAGAGCCTAAAGATATCATGCAAGTCGATCCTAAAATCATCAAATTTATCAAAAAGCAGCATGTATTATCGCTTAGCGTTATCTTGCCTGACGACAATCTCTGGGCATGTAATACCTTTTATGTGTTTGATGAAAAGTTAATGAATTTGTATTTACTTTCGGAATTAAAAACCGATCATGCCAAAGCCATGTTAAAGCATCCGCAGGTTGCAGGTACGATTAACATAATCCCTAAAACAGTTGCACAAATCCAAGGTATCCAATTTCAAGCCACAGCAACGCTTTTACAAAAAGAGCAAGCCGTACATGCTTATAGGTTATATTATCAGGCATTTCCCTTTGCAAGGGTGATAAAAGCACCAATTTGGTCATTGCAGTTGCAACATATAAAGATGACAAGTAATTTATTGGGGTTTGGTAGGAAAATTCATTGGCTAAAAGGCGAGAATAATTTTTAGTGTACTCTCCTGTTAGTTATGGTGTGGTTTTTTGGGGGGATATAAGGGACTATCTTGCCTTAAAAACAACAAGATCAAAGTTAATTTAAATCAATGCGATATCTGAATATCTTTTAATGGCTAAATTGACACATTATCGAAACAGCCAAAATCCAGCCAACCCTTTTTTTAATCAAAAAATTAAAATCAATAAAAACAATAAATTAAAAATGCCTTATAAAAAAGGGTTTTTGAAAACAAAAATCCTATTTGCCTTTTGCCAAACAAGGTTTATAGTATATCGGCTTCTAGTTCACCGCCGTATAGGCGGTTTAGAAAATATTTCCGTAAGCAAGGCTTTGCGCTTCTGTGTTCACCGCCGTATAGGCGGTTTAGAAAATTATCCGTACACAGCTTAGTGATAACTATAAAGTTCACCGCCGTATAGGCGGTTTAGAAAAGCGGAAGCAACTGTTTCAATGAATGCTAACTGTTCACCGCCGTATAGGCGGTTTAGAAAGCTCAATAAGTCACTTTTTCTATCTTTATTTGTTCACCGCCGTGTAGGCGGTTTAGAAATTTCCCTAAAACGTATTGACCATTATTACCAGGTTCACCGCCGTATAGGCGGTAAGTCTCAAAAAAGCAGAAATCATGATATAACTTATTGATTTATATAACAATAAAAAACAAACAAAATCAGTGCCCTGTATAAACAATTCTATAGAGAGGGGGGGAAGATACCGCTTTTATAACAGCCAGAGGTTAATATTGCCATTAATCGGTGTCAGAGTGAGCCGACAATTGAGTAAGGTTAGCACGTCAAATAAGGGGCGCTGGGTTATATTTGTCAGAAATAAATTCTAGTTGTGCTGTATAACCGAACTAAGACTCTTGTAAGTTGATTTGTGTTGTTTAATATTGCATCGATTATTGACCGTATAAAGACTATTTTGCCTGTTTATGGTATGATTAGTGCCAAATTCAATGGCAATAAGTTATGGTGATGATGAGTTATCAAGTTTTAGCACGCAAATGGCGACCAAAATCATTTTCTGAAGTTGTAGGGCAGCAGCACGTCCTAAAAATTCTGTCTAATGCGCTTTCGCTTGGGCGGGTTCATCATGCTTATCTGTTTTCGGGCACGCGAGGTGTGGGTAAAACCTCGATTGCCCGTTTGTTAGCAAAAGGGTTAAATTGCGAAACGGGCATTACCGCAACGCCGTGTGGAGTTTGTGATAATTGTCGCGATATTGAGCAAGGGCGATTTGTTGATCTGCTCGAAATTGATGCGGCCTCGCGCACCAAGGTTGAAGATACGCGTGAAATCCTTGATAACATTCAATATTTACCAAGCAAGGGGCGCTTTAAGGTTTATTTGATTGACGAAGTACATATGCTATCGCGCAGTAGCTTTAATGCACTTCTTAAAACCCTAGAAGAGCCCCCTGAGCATGTTAAGTTTTTATTGGCGACTACTGATCCGCAAAAATTACCTATAACAATATTGTCACGCTGTTTGCATTTGCATTTAAATGTGCTTGATACCGCATTAATTGGACAGCAACTTGAGCATATTTTGCAATTAGAACAAATCAACAGCGATGCTAAAGCCATTGCGTTATTAGCTAAAGCTGCAAATGGCAGTATGCGTGATGCGCTAAGTTTAACCGATCAAGCCATTGCCCTTGGTAATGGTAAGGTCGATGTCGAATCGGTGGCGGTTATGCTTGGCACGCTTGATAAGTCGATTCCGTTTGCTATTGTTGAAGCATTGCATAATGGTGAGGGTAATGCCCTAATGCAACAAATTGAAGCAGCCGCTGTGCAAGGTGTTGATTGGGATAATTTGTTAGCCGAAACCATTACTTTATTGCATCAAATTGCGTTATTGCAAGTGGTGCCAACCGCATTGGGGGATTATACCGATAACGAAGAGCGAATTCGTTTTTTGGCGCAATATATGGCACCTAACGATGTGCAGTTGTTTTATCAAATTTTGTTAATGGGGCGTAAAGAACTTGCTTTTTCGCCCGATAAAAAAATTGGCGTCGAAATGAGCTTTTTACGCGCTTTGGCTTTTATGCCAAAGGCGGTTGATGCGGTGCCGGCTGTGGTTAGTTCGGCGTCTGTCCAAGGCAATAGGTCGCAACAGGTGCAATCCCAAACCAAAGCACAGCCCGAACGGCAATCGCAAGTTCAAGCCGTTGAGCATACAAATATTCCAAAGCAAGTAGAAGTTAATCATCAGGTTGAAAATCAACCTCATATTCAACAATCTCAGCCCATTCGCGCTACAAGTTCAACTGTGAACCAGCCGGTTAATACCCATAAATCAGCTATATCACAACAAGTTGTGGCTAGTTCATCGTTAACATCCAAGGTGAAAAGCCAGCCCCAAGACACAAATAATTTGGCACCCGTTGCGCCATCAACAATGGAACAAGTAGCTGATGGCAAAACTGCAACGGATGAGCTAGCGATTCCCGATGAAGTTTCGTCGATAACTAAAAGTGTTTTAGAAATGCGTATGCAGTTGATGAAAGGGGAACAAAATTCAAAAAAGTCTGAATCGGTTGATAAGATTCAACCAAAAAGTTCGGTCATGCGTGAATCACTCACAAGAATTAAACAGAACGTCGCGATCGTAGGTGATGCCAATGCTGATAGCCACGATAGTGGTGGCGATGATGACAAAGAAGAAATCACCGCCGAAAACTATCAATGGCAAGCCAGTGGTTTGATTGCCATGAAAGAAGAGCTCGTGGTGAATACCAAAGCTTTTCGTGAATCACTTAACGGTGATAAAACCCCCGAAATGGCAAAAAAATTGATTGACGAAATGGCACAAAAAGATGCGTGGTGTGCCGAAATTGAGCAATTAGATTTGTCACCTTTGATTAAGCAAATTGCGGTCAACTCTGGGTTTGAACAGAGCGACAATAACACTATTGTGTTACATCTGCGTTCAGCCGTTAAACATTTGATTAATTCGGCCAATAATGTGGCTAAAGTGCAAAAAGCACTTTGTGAACATCGCAAGCAAGAGCTTAATGTAAAGATTATTGTTGATGATAATCAAGACTATAAAACGCCCATTGAAATGCGTGAAGCGTTATATCAACAAAAACTAGCGCAAGCAAAGATAACTATTGCCGAAGATCCAAAAGTGGCAACAATTTGTCGATATTTTGATGCCAAGATTGATGAATCAAGTGTTCGTCCTGTATAATCATGGCGATATTTTTTTAACGAGGAATTATTATGTTTTCAGGTGGAAAAGGTGGTTTGGGTAATTTAATGAAACAAGCCCAACAAATGCAAGCAAAAATGCAACAAGCCCAAGAAGAGATCGCTAAATTAGAAGTGACAGGCGAATCGGGTGCAGGTTTAGTTAAAGTAACGGTTAATGGTACACATAATTGCAAACGTGTTGAAATCGATCCGTCACTTATGACTGAAGATGATAAAGAGATGTTAGAAGATCTTATTGCTGCGGCTTATAACGATGCGGCTCGTCGTTTAGATGATGCACAAAAAGAAAGAATGGCACAAGTTACTGGTGGAATGCAATTACCACCAGGTTTTAAAATGCCGTTTTAAGCGTAGATTATTTTGACAGTAGGCGGAAAGGCAATCATATTTCCTTTCCGCTTTTTTCGCTAAAATTATTTTCCAATAAAAATAAAATCGTTTACTAATTTTTCATTATCATAAGTAATATCGCTTAACCGCTTTTTGTAAATTTCACACAAATCATATATCGAAATTTCTTTGACTTTTACATTATCAAAATCGCTTATCTCCTTGCTTTCTCCTTTGGTAATGATCCAAACTTGTTTATTTTTGCCCGTTAATGGAATCGTTTTAGGGGTGATTCCGCCGTCATTTTTTTTAATGTTGAAGGTTAATTGTGCTTTTTGGTTCAGTTTATTGATGTAGTTTTCTATTTGTTCTTCTTTAAATGATTCAAAGTTTTTTTGTAGCGTACAGTCATACATTACAGCTAAATTTTCGATAATAAAAAAACCATCGGCCTTACCCGCTTGATTATCACGATCAAATTGAAATATTTTGTTTAAACCAATCACTTTTAATAAATTGAAGACTGAGTCTTCAAACGCTAGTGGATCATCAATGTATTTGATCTGTTGGACTGAATTTATTAAAAGTGTTTGATAGCCTTTGGCATCAATTTTATTTGCCAAAGATTTATTATCAGACAAACTCTGTTCATTGTTTTCTGTTGCTTGATCTTTGATAATTTTGATATTTGTTGCAAATCGTTGACCTGAATCTTTTTCATTTGCAGTAAATGCCACTCGTAGGCCTATTTCTATTTCTTCTATAGGTAAATTATCAAAATCCTTTTTAGCAAAATAATAATCCTTTCCTTCATCCAAAGCTCTTATAAATCCATAATAGGCATCTTCATTATTTTTATCTTTACAAAGTTTTTTTATCTGACTAATCATATATCTAACGCTCCTTAATGGAATAAATTATGACTTTAAAACATCATTTTTGATTATTGAATAATTACAACGCTATAAACAAATCGGCCATTTTTACCAGTATTATATATAAATTTGTTCCATATATCATTTAGTTAAATGATATTTGCTGTAATTAATATTTGATTTAACTGTCTATTTATACAGTTTTTCTTTATTATTTTTTTGCTATCAGGTAAACTACACCTTATTATTTGCTTATTTGTTACGCTTTATTATTAAGGATATATTGTGATTGGTCGTTTACGTGGCACCATTATTGAAAAGCAACCCCCTAAAGTGCTGATTGAAGTCGCTGGCGTTGGTTATGACGTGTTTATGCCGATGACCTGTTTTTATGAATTGCCCGAAAACGGGCAAGAAGTCATTGTGTTAACCCATTTTGCCGTGCGTGAGGATGCGCAAGTGTTGTATGGTTTTAATCAAGAACAAGAGCGTGAATTGTTTCGTGAACTCATTAAAGTTAATGGCGTGGGGCCTAAATTGGCATTAGCCATTTTATCAGGCATGTCAGCGTCGCAATTTATTAGTGCTGTTGAACAAGGTGAAATTAAAACCTTAGTTAAACTGCCGGGCGTGGGCAATAAAACTGCACAGCGGTTAATTGTTGAAATGAAAGATCGCATTAAACATTTTGGTGAACAATCGTCAAGTCCTAGCTCGACTGTTGAAATAGGTAGCATTCAAAAAACGGCTAATCAAATTGAAAGTGAGGCGGTTTCGGCTTTAATTGCATTAGGTTACAAACCACAAGAAGCTAGCCGTATTATTAATAAAGTGATTATTCCTGACATGGATTGCGAAACGCTGATTCGTGAAGCCTTAAAATCAGCATTATAAATAGGGATTGATTATGATTGAAGCGGATCGTTTAATTGCCCCACAAGTGCAAAAAGAAGAAGAATCATTAGATCGTGCAATTCGTCCTAAATATTTGGACGAATACATAGGTCAACCGCAAGTTCGCGAGCAGATGAAAATCTTTATTCAAGCCGCTAAACAGCGTCATGATGCGCTCGACCATGTGCTTATATTTGGCCCTCCAGGACTTGGTAAAACAACGTTAGCCAATATAGTGGCCAACGAAATGAATGTTAATTTACGCACTACATCAGGCCCTGTATTAGAAAAGGCCGGCGATTTAGCCGCCATGCTGACCAATTTAGAACCTAATGATGTGCTGTTTATTGACGAAATCCACCGACTTTCCCCTGTAGTTGAAGAAATTTTATACCCCGCAATGGAAGACTACCAATTAGATATTATGATTGGCGAAGGACCTGCAGCGCGTTCAATCAAAATCGATCTTCCTCCTTTTACATTAATTGGTGCAACAACTCGCGCCGGTTCGTTAACTTCGCCACTGCGAGATCGCTTTGGTATTGTGCAGCGCCTTGAGTTTTATCGAGTTGAGGATTTAGAATATATTGTTAGCCGTAGCGCTAAATTTTTAGGTATGGATTTGTCAGATGAAGGTGCACATTTAATTGCTAAACGTTCTCGTGGTACCCCGCGAATTGCCAATCGTCTTTTGCGCCGTGTACGCGATTATGCTGATGTAAAATCAAAAGGGATTATCGACAAAAAAATCGCAACTCAAGCGCTAGATATGCTTGATGTTGATAATGAGGGTTTTGATTATATGGATCGCAAATTGTTGCTAGCTATTATCGAAAAATTCATGGGCGGTCCAGTTGGATTAGATAATATTGCCGCTGCAATTGGTGAAGAGCGCGAAACGATAGAAGATGTGCTCGAACCGTTTTTAATTCAACAAGGTTATATACAACGAACACCGCGTGGCAGAATCGCAACACCACATGCGTATCGCCATTTTGGCATTATTCAGGATAATTAGGTTAAGGTTGAGAGCGATTTAATGTTAATAAAAAACGTGATTATTGGATAAATCACGTTTTTTTTATTACTAATTTTATATTACTAATTTTTACTTAACCGAGTTCTTTTTCAGTAAAAATACCACTAAATAAATCGGTACTTAAATAACGCTCTCCAGAAGATGGCAAAATCACCACAATGGTTTTGTTGGCATATTCAGGTAATTTTGCTAAGCGATCCGCAGCAAAAACGGCAGCACCCGATGATATCCCAGCTAATATACCTTCTTTTTCCATCAATTCGCGAGCTGTTTCGATAGCGTCTTCGTTTGATACTTTTTCAACTATATCAATTAAACTTAAATCAAGATTTGTAGGAATAAAACCAGCTCCAATGCCCTGAATTTTATGCGGTCCAGGCTTAATAGTTTCGCCTGCTAGTGCTTGGCTAATGACGGGTGAATTGGTGGGTTCAACGGCAACCGCAGTAATATTTTTGCCTTGTGTTTTTTTGATGTAACGCGTTACGCCAGTGAATGTGCCGCCCGTTCCGACACCAGCAATAAAAATATCGATTTGACCATTGGTATCTTGCCATATTTCCGGTCCTGTTGTTTTTTCGTGGATTTCTGGGTTAGCAGGATTACTAAATTGTTGTAGCATGAGGTTCTTTTTAGGATCACTTGCCACGATTTCTTCGGCTTTTTCGATTGCGCCTTTCATCCCTTTAGCTGCTTCAGTTAAAATTAAATTCGCACCTAAGGCTTTTAGCAGTTTTCGACGTTCAATGCTCATGCTTTCAGGCATGGTTAAAGTTAATTTATAGCCACGAGCAGCAGCAACTGCCGCTAGCGCAATACCTGTATTACCGCTTGTTGGTTCGATTAATTCAACATCAGAGGTTAATAAACCACGTTTTTCGGCATCCCAAATCATGTTAGATGCAATGCGACATTTAACACTAAAGCTGGGGTTGCGCGATTCAACTTTAGCTAATATATTGCCATGACCAAAGTGTTTTAAACGAACCAGCGGAGTATGACCAATGGTTTGTGAATTATCATCAAATATTTTACTCATATTAGAATCCTTGTTAATTGCTATAGGAAATAGCATGGCGTTGTTTTGCTAATAACACTTATTATAAATAGAACGAAAAAAGATGGTACTAATTAATCATTATAACAATATTCATTTTGGGTATAAGAATAATGTCTATTTTTGAATATCAATAGTTAAGTAAAGTTGCTATTGGTTATAATATAAGTAGAAGTGATGAGTGAGAATGATCGTTTTTAGCTTAAACAATTAACTTGCTTTTAAATAAAATCAATTGTTACTTTGAATATAAAAAACATACCGTTTACATGTTGTAGAATAAAGCAATGCAATCTATTTATACGAGATTGCATTAGGAATAAGACGGTATTTAGTTCGAATATTTACAGTGAATGAAAACTAGCAGCGATTTTATTAAAAATTTTCTTTATGGGGAGTATCAATCAAGATGCTTTTAAATAAAAGAGTATATATAAGTAGATTATTGAAAAAGATTCAACCCAAGACGGTTTATTAGCATAAAGACAAATTTGTATATAAAATTATGTGCGACTATTTGGAAGGTTATCTTTACTAAGTTGGAAAATGAATAGATGAGTTATTAGGTGAAATAGTATGAAAGAATATCGTTGGGTGTGGGTTTTTAAGCGAGATGACATTTCAATGGTGTCTGCGGTATTTTCGTCTCTTGAAAATGCAGATAACTGGGTAAAGCTTAATAAGTTAACTGGCGTTTTAACTAAAATGCCAATAGATATTGGTGGTTATGATTGGTGTATACAAAATAATGAGCAAATGCTTGAACACTATCATTACCAAAAAGGTATTAGATAAAATTATAATAAATAACTAGGCTAAGGTTGTTTAAATCATTTTATTTTGGATAATGTTAAGAGCATATAATTACAAGCATTGATGTAAATGTTATCAAGAAACACGATATGAAAGAAAATATAACGAATAGTGAAATAAAATTTTTAGCAAATACCACCAACTGTTATACCGAAAATGGAGTGTTTATTATTGGCATCAGTGACGATCCAATATCCCCCAACCATTACTTAATCTTATCTCGATATGATGAGGATGATGTAGATGAATCAATCGGTATTCAAACGCATCTAACTGGGATGGAAGTGGCTAAAGCAATTAAACGTATTGTTTTGAAAGCAAACATACTTACCATAGAGATAAATAAGCATAACACCGAACAAGTACGGGCTAAAAAAATGATTATTGAATTTAGTGAAATTGATAAAACGTTGTTAATAACATATATTAACAACATTTTTTTAAACAGTTCGGTAAAGGTAATCATTAGTGGATAAAAACCTGAATGATAACATGCTTTATCAACAAATATTTATGGATTGTATCGCACAACAAATATCTGAAAATCACAACCTATTAGACATTAGAAAAACACTGGTCTATTTCAAAAATAAAGGTATATCAAAAGATTGCATGTATGCATGTTTGCAAAAATTAAGATATACGAATAATGAAGAGGTGATTTTAGAGTTAATGGATTTTGTAACAGGTTTTTGTCGATCTGATTTGGCTATATACTAATATACGCTTATAGGTGGTGCTTAGCTGTATTTTATCATCAAGTTTAATATAAATTTATCTTAAATTTATCCATCAATATCATTTTCAATTTCTAATTCAATCTTCTTAATCGCCTGTTCACAACGGTAAATTCGGTTATCAAGTGCGGCTATTTTGCTTTGGTTGATGACGTCTTGTGATAGTTCTAGCTCGTATTTCATTTCTTGTAATCGGCGCAAATAATCTAAATGGCGCACGTGTTTTTGGGCTAGGGTTTCTTCAATAATGGCTTTGGGTTCTTTTTGGCGCAAGTTATGGGTGGCAAGTTCGCGCGTTAGGGCAGCCATTTGGTTGACTAATGTTTCTGATAAAAAAGTAATTTGCTCGATTTTTTCTGATTCGATATTTGCGACTAATGCTTGATACGTTTGTTTGATTTTTTCAAGGTAAAACGTTTTATCTGTGACAATTTTATTGGTATGAAAAAGTTGTTCGTCAAAATAAGGCTCTTTAAATTTCTGTTCGTTAGCCAAATGAACTTGTTGTTCTAATTGGTCAATTTGTTTTTGTAGTGTAGTGAGTAAATTTGCCATTGCAGTTAGTCTTCGTTATAAGGTGGAGTATCATCATCTTGGCCAAAATAATCGCCTAAATACAATTTGGCTAGATTGATAAGTTTCATAAATGCTTCAAATGTCAATTTGTTATTTTGTATACTGTTTTCAGTGATGATTTTTTTAGCTATTAATTTTGTTTTTAACTGGTTATAACAGTCAATTAAGTTAAGGGGTAGGGGCGATAACGCACGTTTTCCTAACCAAAAAATCCCCTGTAGTGGCAGGCTTAAGGTAAATAGTATTGTTATTGCCGTGACCGCAATTTGTGCTGGCATGTAATATTGCCAAACCAGCAAACCAATAACGATAGGGGGTACGTATTGAGTTGCGATTTTTATGAGGTTAATGATTTTTAATTCAGGAAATGAATGCGCTAGTTGTTTGTCAGTTGGGCAAAGCTTCATATACCTTTGCCCAGCTTTAAATGTGTTTATTAGATTCATATTTTTGTGACTCCTCGACATTCACTTCTTATTATCTTAAAATAGTACCATTCAAATTGGGGACTCTCTCTATTCTATCTCAAAAAGTAAGATATCAGAAGTCACCTTAGCGTAGTCACATTGATTTTAAATCATGTGCTTAGTTACCAATTTTGATTGGTATATATCTTTTTATTCAATCTATAGGAATTACTATGTCATCAAGTAATAACGCTCTTGTTCTTAATTGCGGAAGTTCATCATTAAAATTTGCTATTATAAACCCTGAAAACGGTGATGAATTTCTTTCTGGATTAGCCGAATGTTTTAACCTGCCTGATGCACGTATTAAGTGGAAACTTGATGGCGTTAAAGGTGAAGCATCTTTAGGTGCAGGCGCTGCACATAGTGAAGCCATTAAATTTATTGTTAATAGTATTTTCCCACAAAAACCAGAATTATTAGACAGCATTAAGTCTATTGGTCATCGAATTGTTCATGGTGGTGAAAAATATACAAAGTCAGTTGTGATTGATGATTCAGTCTTAAAAGGTATTGAAGATGCCGCTGCTTTTGCTCCATTACATAACCCTGCGCATTTAATTGGTATTCGTGAAGCATTTGCTGCTTTTCCACATTTAAAAAATAAAAATGTGGCTGTTTTTGATACAGCTTTCCATACTACAATGCCAAAAGAAGCTTATTTATACGCGATTCCGAACGAATTATACACAGAACACGGTATCCGTCGTTATGGCGCACATGGTACAAGTCACTATTATGTAAGCCAACAAGCAGCCAAATTATTAAATAAACCAGTTGAAGAAACAAATGTGATCACTTGTCACTTAGGCAATGGTGCATCAATCACTGCTGTTAAAAACGGTAAATGTGTCGAAACTTCAATGGGCTTAACGCCACTTGAAGGTTTAGTCATGGGGACACGAAGTGGTGACATCGATCCAGCTATTATGTTCTTCTTACACGACAATTTAAAAATGTCGGTTGCTGATATTAATAATCTTTTAAACAAAAAATCAGGTTTATTAGGTTTGACTGGTGTAAGTAGCGACTGTCGTTATGTTACCGATAATTACGAAACAGATGAAAACGCTAAAAACGCTTTAGATGTGTTTGTTCACCGTTTAGTTAAATATATTGGTGGTTATGCAATGCTTTTAGACGGTCGTTTAGATGCTATCATCTTTACTGGTGGTATCGGTGAAAACGCTGAAGAAGTGCGTCGTATGGCATTACAAAAATTAACTATTCTTGGTTTTGAACTTGATCAAGAGCGTAACTTAGCTGCACGTTTTGGTAAAGGTGGCAAAATCACCAAAGATGGTTCAGCTATTGCGATGGTAATCCCAACTAATGAAGAGCTTGTTATTGCTCAAGATGCTGCGCGCCTAACTGCGTAATAAATATTTAAAACCGCCTAAATGGCGGTTTGTTTTTTATATAAAAAGAATTAAGAGGTAACAATTATGTCTCGTACTATTATGCTCATTCCTACTGGTACCAATGTTGGATTAACGGGCGTGAGTCTTGGTGTTATTCGAGCTATGGAGCGTCAAGGTATTAACTTAAACGTGTTCAAACCAGTAGCACAACCTAGAGCGGGGGGCGATGCGCCAGACAATACCACAACGTTAGTTAGTCATAACACTTCAATCCCAACACTAAAACCGCTTAAAATGAGCCATGTTGAAAACCTATTAGGTTTAAATCAACAAGATGTGTTAATGGAAGAAATCGTAGCCCTTTATGCCGAAAATACGAAAGGTGCTGATGTTGTTTTGGTTGAAGGTATTGTACCCACGTCTGATTATCCTTTTGCTAATGAACTCAATAATAATATCGCTAAAACGCTTGGTGCCGAAATTATTTTTGTGGTCAATATGGGCAAAGATACGCCAGAGCAACTTAGAGATCGCATTGAAATTGCTCGATCTAACTTTGGTGGCATTAAAAACGAAAAAATCGTTGGTGTGATTGTTAATAAAGTTAATGCGCCAGTTGAAGAACAAAGCCTTGCTCGTCCTGATGTTGCTGAAATTTATCACACTCCTAAATTTGATGATAAAAAAATCACTATCGATGATTTAAATGCACATAGCCCATTGCCAGTACTTGGATGTATTCCTTGGAATATGGATTTAAGTGCTTGTCGTTCTATTGATATCGCTAAACATTTTGACGCAAAAATTATTAATGAAGGTGATATCAAAAACCGTCGCATTAAACATATATCTTTCTGCTCACGTAGTGTGCCTAACATTATCAGTCATCTACAACCAAATGCACTGTTAGTGACTTCTGCCGATCGTGCTGATGTATTAGTGACGATTAGTCTAGCTGCTATGAATGGTGTGGCTATTGGTGGTGTACTTTTAACTGGTGGTTATGAAATCGACGAAAAAATCGCAAAATTATGCCAACCTGCTTTTGATACGGGGTTACCTGTATTTACAGTTAAAACTAACACTTTCCAAACGTCGATTAATTTACAACAATTCAATTTAGAAATCCCTGTTGATGATAAAGAACGTATGGAAAACACCCAAAATTATGTGGCTGACCATATCGATGCTAAATGGGTTAAATCATTAAATGAAGTGGTAAATTCTGCACGTCGTCTGTCTCCTCCTGCATTCCGTTACCAATTAACTGAACTTGCGCGTAATGCGAAAAAAGTAGTGGTATTACCAGAAGGTGATGAACCAAGAACAGTTAAAGCAGCCGCAATTTGTGCTGAGCGAAATATCGCTAAATGCGTATTAATTGGTAATCCGGACGAAGTGCGTAAAGTTGCCGCTTCTCAAGGTGTGAGTTTAGGTCAAGGTGTTGAAATTGTTGATCCTGAATTAATTCGTGAAAAGTATGTACCTCGTTTAGTTGAATTACGTAAAAATAAAGGTATGACAGAAGTAATTGCTCGTGAGCAATTAGCTGATAATGTAGTACTTGGTACAATGATGCTTGAAGCAAATGAAGTTGATGGTTTAGTGTCAGGTGCTGTGCATACAACTGCTAATACTATCCGTCCACCATTACAATTAATTAAAACTGCCCCGGGTAGTTCACTTGTTTCATCAGTATTCTTTATGTTAATGCCTGATCAAGTGTATATTTATGGTGACTGCGCAATTAATCCAGATCCAAATGCACAAGAGTTAGCCGAAATTGCGATTCAATCAGCTGATACAGCAATTGCCTTTGGTATTGAACCACGCGTTGCGATGATCTCTTACTCAACAGGTAGCTCGGGTCAAGGTGCTGATGTTGAAAAAGTGAAAGAAGCAACTCGCATTGCTCAAGAAAAACGTCCAGATCTTATGATCGATGGTCCATTGCAATATGATGCCGCGGTAATGCCAGATGTAGCAAAATCGAAAGCGCCAAATTCACAAGTAGCAGGTAAAGCAACAGTATTTATCTTCCCTGACCTTAATACAGGTAATACTACTTATAAAGCAGTACAACGTTCAGCAGATCTTGTTTCGATTGGTCCAATGCTACAAGGTATGCGTAAACCTGTTAATGATTTGTCTCGTGGTGCATTAGTTGACGATATTGTCTACACCATTGCATTAACCGCAATTCAATCAGCACAGGAACAAAACGCTGCAAAATAAGTTTAGCAAAACGTTCTAACTATAGATAAAAGGTGATGTAATATCACCTTTTTTTAATTAAATTTAGTCAAGTAATGAGCTTTAAAAGGTTGAGTTATAACGATTCAGTTTTAGAGTATTTTGTTCTAGAAATTTGAGACAAGGTCTTCAAAAACTTATTTTAAGTCAAGTCCAAGCATTCAAAGTTGATAAAAACAATAAATAATAAAAATTTATAAATGATGTTATCCCTTCATGTTGGTTTTTAATAGTGTTAATAACATTTCCATAAATTGTTCTTTATCACCTTGTAATGTTGAAAAAAAATCTTTATCTATTTGTTCAACCAAAGGTACAGTTTCATTTGCTTTATTCAATCCTTTTTGTGTTAATTGAATGGATTTTGCTCGACTATCTTTAATTGAGCAAGAGCGTTTTATATAATCCTTTTTTTCTAAATTCTCTAATATTTGGGAAATTGTCATCACATCGATATTTGTTTTATTTGATAAAATAACTTGTGTTATTTCGTCTGGTTGCTGTGATAGATAAGCAAGCGTTGCAAGCACTATAAATTGAGGATGAGTGATAGACTGTTTTTTCAAGCAATTTTTGATATTCGTATGCCAGGACGAATAAGTTTTCATAAAAATAAAACCAATAGATTCAGAATCAGTTTGGAATTGAGTCAAAAACTTATTGTCCTTTGTCATAATTTACCCTTCAACTAAGCCATTTAATTTGTAAGTTTTATCTATAATATCATCTGAAATCTGTTTTATAAAATCATAGGATGCTTTAGTCTCCATTTTTGGATCCGGTTTTAGAGAAATTTCTGATTTTAATGCATATTGATTATGCGATATTTCAATAATTTGATGTGAGAAAAACAGTAAACCTATTTCAGGCATATCAAATTGTTCTGTAAATTCTTGCTCATCAATAATCTTTGATAAAGTCACTTCCATTTCCGGTATATTTTGTAATTTGAAAATACCTTTAGACCCTGTTTTTAAGTCACCAAATATACGAAAGTCTTCAAGATCAGTTTCCCATAATTTTCTTAAATTAAGATCAGTATAGTATTGCCAAATTTGAGTTGGTTTAGCTTTGGTTGGTAATATGAAAGAAATTGAAATGGTATTCATAGTGTCTCCTTTTGATAAATTAACTTGTTATAAGTTTGCTTATTATAAGTTTACTTATTAATTAAGTAAAGAAAATTCAAGTTTTTGATTTGTTGACTTATTACAAGGTTAATTTGATGACTAGATATTGGACTTTGTAATAAGATGATTTCAAAATTATTAATAATATAAAATATTTATAATTGTTTTTAATTAATGCTCTCAATTTAATTGGTAAATGGTACAATATCAGCCTAATTTTGTATTAGTTCATAGTTTAGGAATAAAATTGATGAAAAAAGACATCCACCAGCAGCGTATTTTAATTCTTGATTTTGGTTCGCAAGTTACCCAATTAATTGCTCGCAGAATTCGTGAAATTGGTGTGTATTGTGAACTTTGGCCGTGGGATGTATCAGAAGAAAAAATTAAACAATTTAATCCTAAAGGTATTATTCTATCAGGTGGTCCAGAAAGTACCACAGAAGCTAATAGCCCACGAGCTCCAGAATATGTCTTTAATGCTGGCGTACCCGTGCTTGGGATCTGTTATGGCATGCAGACTATGGCAATTCAAGTTGGTAAGGGCGGTCAAGTCACTGGCTCTAACCAACGTGAATTTGGTTATGCTAAAGTGGATCTTATTGGATCGTCAAAATTAACTGATGGTATTTTGGATAGTACAAGCGAACAAGGCATTAATCAACTTGATGTCTGGATGAGCCACGGTGACAAAGTAACAACCTTGCCTGATTGTTTTACACTAATTGGTCGTACTGAAACTTGTCCATTTGCTATTATGGCTAATGACGAAAAACAATTTTATGGTGTCCAATTCCACCCAGAAGTGACTCACACTGTTAAAGGTTTCGAGTTATTGCAACGTTTTGTGATTGATATCTGTCACTGCGAAAAACTTTGGACGCCATCTTCAATTATTACCGATGCTATTGCTCGAATTAAAGAACAGGTTGGCAATGACAAAGTCTTACTCGGTTTATCGGGTGGAGTGGATTCTTCTGTTACAGCATTGTTATTGCACCAAGCGATTGGCGATCAATTAACTTGTGTATTTGTTGATCATGGCTTATTACGCTTGAACGAAGCGCAACAGGTTATGGACATGTTTGGTAATAAATTTGGCTTAAACATTATTGCCGTAAATGCCGAAGATCGCTTTTTAGCTGCACTAAAAGGTGAAGCTGATCCCGAAGCTAAACGCAAAATTATTGGACGTGAATTTGTTGCTGTATTTGATGAAGAAGCAGCAAAATTAAAAGATGTAAAATGGCTGGCTCAAGGCACTATCTATCCTGATGTTATTGAATCGGCCGCTGCTGATACTGGTAAAGCCCATGTAATCAAATCACATCATAATGTTGGTGGCTTACCGGAAGATATGAAAATGGGCTTGGTCGAACCTTTGCGAGAACTATTTAAAGACGAAGTCCGCAAAGTGGGTTTAGAACTTGGTTTACCTTATGACATGCTTTACCGCCACCCATTTCCAGGACCAGGCTTAGGCGTGCGAGTACTTGGTGAGGTTAAAAAAGAATATTGCGACTTGTTACGTCAAGCTGATGCTATTTTTATTGAAGAACTTTATAAAGCTGATCTATACCACAAAGTCAGCCAAGCCTTTACCGTATTTTTACCAGTACGTTCGGTTGGCGTAATGGGTGACGGTCGCAAATACGACTGGGTCGTTTCACTGCGTGCTGTTGAAACCATCGATTTTATGACCGCACACTGGGCTCATTTACCTTATGACTTTTTAGGGAGAGTATCCAATCGAATCATCAACGAAGTCAATGGTATTTCTCGTGTCGTATATGATATAAGCGGAAAACCGCCAGCTACTATAGAATGGGAATAGCTAACCGTTCCTAAAACTGGTTTAAAAATTTTAAAAAAACAGTCTAAAAACAGGCTGTTTTTTTATTTTATAAATACCAAAAATGAGAAGCTAGTTGGTTGGAGCCATTTCTATAAAATAGAACCACTAAAAATAGAGTATTTGCCACGATCAAAAGTATTTAAATATAAATAAATCAGAAAGTATGCAAATTGTATCAATAAAAGTGACTGATTTTTGTCAAAAGTTTCAAGAAATACCCATGTTATAGTAAAGACTGCATACTTAACCTAATGAAAAAACATGCAACCTTTATATTCTCTTGAGCATATTCAAGCATATTCAGTAATGACAAGCAAAAAACTATTTTTATAGGGGACAGTGGGGTGTTTTTTAAAAAAGCTCAAAATCGGGCAGTTTATCCCTATGTGCATAGGGAACAGAAAGAAAAAACTGGCGATGACACGCGTAATGACGGTTTATCCCTATGTGTATAGGGAACAGATGTTCAGCCTCTTTATAACCTAAAAACATCTCGGTTTATCCCTATGTGTATAGGGAACAGACCAATTATAACATTTTGTTTTATAATTAAAATATTTTAGTTTAAATTTCTACCAACTTTTTTGATTATTCTTAAAACAACAATTATTTTATAACACATTGTTTTTATTAAATTAATATTAAAAATGAAATAGGAAATATTAAGCTTTTTTTATTCTACCAATTAATCTTTAAATTTCTTATAGTTATAACATAGTTAGCAATAAAACAGGGTGTTTCTTTATTAAAAAGGCGTAATTTTTGTTAAAAATATTCAGGATCCTATACCGTTTCAGTGTGCAACTATTTTAAATGCAAGCATTTAATAAATTATTTTTGATAAAGAATAAGATTGCTTAAATCCCTTGTTCAACAAAGGCGTTAAGCCGCTATCACTTACCGTTTTAACTAACTAAAATTATTCATATTAAACAAAGATATTGATTAAAAAAGTTAAACTTTGCGTTAAAAT